>JBGSVU010000745.1:0-5368 GCA_041752775.1 Pirellulaceae bacterium
TCAGCGGTGCCGGCAAGCGTGACGATATCGACGCCCGTGTGGCCCAGATCCGTCGCGAAATCGAATTGACCGACAGCGACTACGACCGCGAAAAGCTGCAGGAGCGGCTGGCCAAACTGGCTGGTGGTGTGGCCCAGATCAACGTCGGAGCAGCGACCGAAACCGAGATGAAAGAGCGGAAGGACCTGCTGGAAGATGCCCGCAGTGCAACCGCGGCAGCGCTGGCCGAAGGGATCGTTCCCGGTGGCGGTGTCGCCCTGATCCGCGCCGAGAAGGCGCTGGACAAGATTGCTGCCGAGTTGAGCGACGACGAAAAGGCCGGCGTCCGGATCATCCGCAAGGTGCTCGAATACCCGTTGCGCAGCATCGCCGAGAACGCCGGATTTGATGGAGCTGTCGTCGTCAATCGCGTGCGACAGATGAAGGGCAAATCGGATGGTTTCAACGCCGACACCGGCGAGTATTGCGATCTGGTGGCCGACGGCGTCATCGATCCCGCCAAGGTTGTCAAAACAGCCCTGCAGAATGCAGCCAGTGTCGCGGCCCTGCTGCTGACCACGGAAAGCCTGATCACCGACATTCCGAAAACTGAGGAAGAGGGCGGCGATCATCACCACGACCACGGCATGGGCGGCGGCGACATGGGCATGGGCGGCATGGGTGGTATGGGTATGGGCGGCATGGGTGGCATGGGCGGCATGGGGATGATGTAAATCGTTTCTGCTCCGTGGCACCCGCTTCAGATTCATCAGTCAGTCAATAATTCAAAAATCAAACACAAGGAATTCCCACAATGGCCAAAATCAAAATTCGTCCTCTGGATGACCGTATTGTTGTCGAGCCCGCCGAAGCCGAAGCCACCACGGCAGGCGGAATCGTGCTGCCGGACAGTTCGCGTGAAAAACAGCAGCGCGGCATCGTCGTCGCCGTCGGACCTGGCAAGTTGCTGGACAACGGCGACCGCGGTGACCTCGGCGTGGCAGTCGGTGACGAAGTCATCTTTGGAAAATACGGCGGCACGGAAATCGAAATCGATGGTGTCGATGTGAAAATCCTGCGCGAGTCCGACATTCTCGCCAAAGTCGTCTGATCTGTTTTCAGGCCTGACTTATCCGCAATCCAATTGACCAAGCAAATCATCCGAGGACTGTTCAGTGGCTAAACAATTGATGTTCGACGATCATGCCCGCAACAAAATGCTTGCCGGCATCGACAAACTGGCCAACGCCGTGGCGACGACCATGGGGCCCACCGGCCGCAACGTGATCATCTCCAAATCCTTTGGCGGACCAACCGTCACCAAGGACGGCGTGACGGTCGCCAAGGAAATCGAACTGGAAGACCGTTTCGAAAACATGGGTGCCAAACTCGTGGTCGAAGTCGCCCAGAAAACTTCCGAACTGGCCGGTGACGGCACTACGACCGCAACCGTTCTGGCGCGGGCAATTTTTCGCGAAGGTCTGCGGAATATCGTCGCCGGCAGCAATCCCATGGCCGTGCGTCGCGGGATCGACAAAGCCGTGGCTGCTGCCGAAGAAAAGCTGGTCGAGATGTCGCGGAAAGTCTCCAAAAAGGAAGAAGTGGCCAGCGTCGGCGCGATCAGCGCCAACAACGACCAGATGATTGGTGACCTGCTGGCCGAGGCTCTTCACCGGGTCGGGCAGGACGGCGTGATCACCGTCGAAGAAGGCAAATCGACAGAAACCACGGTCGAGTACGTCGACGGGATGCAGTTCGACAAGGGCTTCATTTCGCCCTACTTCATTAACAACCCGTCGCAGATGAACTGCGAATTCGACGACGCCTATGTGCTGCTGTACGAAAAGAAAATCAGCAACATTCGCGACCTCGTGCCGATCCTCGAAAAGATCGGCCAGACCGGCAAGGCCCTGCTGATCATCGCCGAAGATGTGGATGCCGAAGCCCTGACGCTGCTGGTTGTCAACAAATTGCGTGGCACCCTGAACGTGTGTGCCGTCAAGGCACCCGGTTTCGGCGACCGCCGCAAGGCGATGCTCGGTGACATGGCTGTGCTGACCGGTGGTACGCTGATCAGCGAAGAGCTGGGAATGCAGCTGGAGAAAATCGAAGTCAGCCACCTCGGCCGCGCCAAGAAAATCACGATCGACAAAAATGACACGACAATCGTGGAAGGTGCCGGATCGCGCAAGGACGTGGAAGCAAGGATCGAGACGATTCGCAAGCAGATCGCCCAGTCCGACAGCGATTACGACCAGGAGAAATTCCAGGAGCGTCTCGCAAAACTGACCGGCGGTGTGGCGGTGATCAGCGTCGGAGCCGAAACCGAATCCGACATGAAACAGAAAAAGGCCCGCGTCGAAGACGCCCTGCACGCGACCCGCGCGGCCGTCGAAGAGGGCATTCTGCCGGGTGGTGGAGTCGCCCTGTTGCGGTGCCGCGAAGCCGTTGAAAAAGCCCGAAGTGCTGCCAAAGGTGACGAGAAAATCGGTGTCAACATCGTTCTCGCCGCCCTCTCCGCTCCGATCCGGCAGATCGCCGACAACGGCGGTATCGATGGCTCGGTCGTTGCCGACAACGTCAGCGAAAAGGCCACCAACGTGGGCTTCAATGCCAACACCGGCGAATACGTCGACATGTACAAGGCCGGTGTGATTGACCCTGTCAAAGTCGTCCGCGCAGCCCTCGTCAACGCCGCCAGCATCGCAGGCCTGCTGCTGACTACCGACGCGATGGTTTCCAACCTCGACGATGACAAAAAGAAACGCCTGGCCGAAGGTGCGATCTCCTGATCTCTCCTCTCGACTGGCCAACTGATTTTTTGACGACTTACGGGTCACCGGTCGCAACCCACGACGGGTGACCCGTTTTTTGGTTACGGACCGACCAGAGCGTTGCCGTTTTCCGCGACGGAACGCATAACGAATAGCGCGCAACGACTAACGCACAAAGTACATCGCACAACGCAGACGCCTTCCGGCGCGTCGCCAGTTTCGCCACGCGAATGGCCTCACTCCGGTTTTACAATTCCATCATTTCCGAACATCAGGCTGTTCCTGGGGATGTCAAAAACCTGCTATTACGAAGTCCTCGGCGTGGCTCGCGATGCCTCCGATCGCGACATTTCGCGAGCCTATCGCAAGCTGGCGGTGAAGTTTCACCCCGACAGCAATCCCAATGACCAGCAGGCTCACGTCCAGTTCAAACTGTGCGCCGAGGCCTACGAAGTCCTGAGCGATGCAGACAAACGCCGGCGCTACGACCAGTATGGACACGCCGGAGTCGATGGCGCCGGGGCCGGATTCTCTTCGGCCGAAGATATCTTTGCGGCCTTTGGAGACATTTTCGGTGGAGGCGGCATTTTCGGCGACATGTTTTCGGGCGGACGGGGTGGCGGAGCCCGCCGCGGGCGCCGCGGAAACGACCTGCGGGTCGATGTCGAACTGACTTTGGAAGAGGCAGCGGCCGGGGTCACCCGCACTATTCGCTTTCCCCGCAACGTCCCCTGCGAAACGTGCAGTGGATCCGGCAGCAAACCCGGCAGCCAGCCCCAGCGCTGTTCCCAGTGCGGCGGTCGCGGACAGATCGTCCAGTCGGCCGGAATCCTCAGCGTCCAGACCACCTGCCCCGTCTGTCGCGGTGCCGGATCGCGCATCGTCGATCCCTGCACCGATTGCCGCGGACAGGGTGCGATCAAACAGGATTTCAGCCTGGACGTGGACATCCCCGCCGGTATCGATGACGGCATGCGGGTCCGCATTCGCGGTCAGGGCGAAGCGGGCTCGGGAGGTGCCGGACCGGGCGACTGTTACTGTTTCGTTTCGGTGCAGAACCACCGGCTGTTCCATCGCGACGGGCGCAACCTGATTCTGCAGTTGCCCATCAGCTACACTCAGGCGGCCCTCGGTGCAGAAATCGAAGTCCCCACCTTGCAGGGTCCGGAAAAACTCAAGATCGGCCGGGGAACCCAGTCGGGAGAAGTTTTCAAACTGGCCGGTCGCGGCATGCCCGATCCCCAGGGTGGGAGTCGCAAAGGCGACCTGCTCGTGCAGACTTTTATAGAAACCCCCAAAAAACTTTCCGCCGAACAGGAAAAAATTCTCCGCGAGCTGGCCGAACTGGAAAACCGCGAAGTCCTGCCGCAGCGAAAGAAGTTTCTCGACCGGCTGAAAGACTACTTTACGCCAACCGAAAATTGATGGCTTCAGGTTGATGAGGTACCCCCACATGAACAACGAACACGACAATCCCGCCGACGATGCTTTTTCCGACACCGCGAACAGCACCGACGAACCCGATTTTTCCGAAGTCACCGACGAAGATGATCCCGCCGCTGCAGAGGATTCCGCCGAGGCGCTGAGGAACGAGCTGGCCGAAGCCGAGAAAAAAGCCCTCCGCTACCAGGCCGACCTCGACAATTTCCGCCGCCGCACCCGGCGCGAAGCAGAAGAACTGGCCCGCTATGCCGCGATGCCCCTCGTGACCGAAATGCTCGATGCCGTCGACAACCTGAACCGCGCGATCGAAGCCAGTGCGACGACCAGCCAGGGATCCGCGCTGGACGAAGGCGTGCGCATGGTCGCTGCCCAAATGCAACAGACACTGGCCACTCACGGTTGCACGCCGATCGAGGCCATCGGCCAGCCCTTTGACCCGAACCTGCATCAGGCGGTCCAGATGATTCCCAGCGACGAAGTCCCCGAGAATCATGTCGTCCATGAGTTGCGATCCGGTTTCCGGTACCACGAACGCGTGCTGCGGCCGGCCCAGGTGATGGTTTCGACCGGACCCGCCAGTTAACCCGCGCGACGACGTTCGCGAAGTGGATCATCCAGCCTGTTTGCCCCAACGCCCATTGCCATTTTTCAAGCGACTGAAATGCCAACCTACGATTACGAGTGCTCGGCTTGCGGAGGCCACGTCGAAATCTTCCAGAAGATTACCGACGATCCCGTAAAAAAATGTCCGGCCTGTGGCAAGAAGAAACTGGTCCGCCAGTTTGGCACAGGTGCCGCGATCGTTTTCAAGGGTTCCGGTTTTTACCAGACCGACTACCGCAGCGAAGGCTACCGGAAATCTGCCGAATCCGACAAAAAGTCTGCCGAATCGGGCGGCGCGCCGGAAAAATCCGGAAACAGTTCTGCTGCCGAATCATCCAAACCCGCCGCCGACAAACCTGCCACAGAACCGTCCGGCAACAAACCGAAAACCGGACCCAAAAAGAAATCCGGCGACTGACCAGGCGACCCGCGGAACTGGTCTGACCCTGAGTCTGGACGGACCCATCCGATTTGTTCCGCCCACACACTACTATTCCGTCACGCCCTGGTTTACGGGTAGACGGTAGTGGACGAGGCTACGAGTCCCCGCGAAGTTGCAATGAAAAGGA
>JBGSVU010000746.1:0-2672 GCA_041752775.1 Pirellulaceae bacterium
ATTTTCTCCTCAAAGGCCGCGATGTCGGGCAGGGCAAAGTCGTTTTCGATCCGCGTCGTCACGGGTACGACATTGGCATCCTTGCCAATCGAAAACGAGCTGTAATTGGCATAGTAGGGTTCGGGCACGATGACTTCATCACCCGGATTGAGGATCGCCGCGAAAACAAAACTGAGGGCTTCGGAAGCTCCGGTTGTGACCAGCACTTCGGAGGCTTTCAACGGATGACCCAGCCGACCGTAATAGTCGGCGATGGCCTGCCGCAGCGATTCGAAACCAGGCGACGGGCTGTAGGCGACCACTTTCAGGTCCGCCTGCTGAATCGCCTGAAAAAACCGGGGCGGCGTCTCAATGTCGGGCTGGCCAATATTGAGGTGATAAACGTGCGTCCCGCGGGCTTTGGCTGCATCGGCGTATCCGGCCAGTTTGCGGATCGGTGACGCGGGCAGTCTGTGGGCGCGATCGGAGAGTTTGGGCATGCTGATGGAATGAAAGGGGGCGGAATGTTCAGAAGCGGTCCAGTTTAACCGGAATTTAACCGGAATGGACCCGTGCGGCGAGGTGTGCCCGCCTGACGCCGGGCTGCCAATTTGCCTGTCTTCAGCAAAACAGGGGAGGGCAGGGGGCAAGGACGAGCTTCGCCGGCCGGGCTTCACGCAATGCTAACCGTTCCTTCAGCCAATTTTCATTTGAATGGACGAAATCTTGAGCCTGAACCATTCTGCGCCGAAATTAGGTCTGTCATCGAGTCCTCCATGCTGCATGAGATCATTTGCGCCGACGTTGCCCACGGACTGCTCACCAACACGTCAGGGTTTTGTCCGGTCGCCCTGACCCGGGGGATTCCCGACCATTTTGTCCGCAGCCTGTTCGATTTGTCCCGGAAACAATGCTCGGCGGCCGCCGCGCTGGCCTCGCCTCCGGAAATTTTTGCGTCCCATTTTCCCCTGCGGATTCGCGATCAGTCGGTGCACGTTCTCATGCGAGGCACCCGCCAGCGGCGGGCAGAAAACGCGGATGCGAAATATGTTTCGCACCAGTTTCTGATTTCATCCACAGCCCGAATTCCATCGGGTCCGGCATGGATGCTGGCCAGTCACGCGCTCTGGATCGACCGCTGGTCGAACGAGCCGCAATGGCTGGAGCACCGCGAGATCGAAGATTCCGGTACCAGTCCCCGGATTGCCAAAACCTGGCAAGAGATTCTCGGCGATCCCGGCTGGGCCGGTTCGCCGATTGATGCATGGCTGCAAAAGAAAAACTGCCACATCATCAGGGATGACAGCCACAACTACTCCAGACTGGCACAACTGCTGTTCGAATCCCAAACGCTGTTGGCTCCCGACATTCGATGGCAGATCCCGATCAGCATTGATGCGTGGATACCCTTTTCCGAACCGGTGCGATTCTGGATGACTCATCCGGTCGATTCGAAAGAGGCCGTGCAGGTCCCGCGAATGAAAAACGCAACGGTGATTCACCTGATGCACCCCAACGGCGACGCCTCCGGTGTCAGCTGCGAAAAGGCCCGACAGGGTGTCTGGATCGAAATGCCAGGAGCCAGCCCGTCGCCGAAAAAATCCGGACCGGCCGACGGCGATCGCCTGTCTCTGGAACCCGTTGCGGACCCGGCCCGACAGGTTGCCGCGCGAACCGAAAGCAAAGTTCGCTACAGGCCGGGAAAAACAGCCGATTCCAGCCCCCCAGTGCGGCCGATTCCCTGGCGCCGATGGATGGCCAGTACCGTCCTGACAGCACTGGTCGGCGTCGGCGGATGGCTGGTTTGGCAACGCAGTCAGGAGTTGCGGCAAATCACCCTGAATGCGGGCAATGCTGTCGGAATCGGGCCAGGCACCACGGATGAAACGAAAGGCTCAACTGCCATCCGTCCGTCCGACTCGCCGGGCGGGCACGGCTACCTCAGTCGGGCAATCATGGAGCTCAAAGTCCGGAAAGTACGCAGCGAATTGCCCGCTCCGTCGACTACAGGCAAACAAACGCTTTTTTCCTTTCTGAATCCTGCCAATCCCCTGCCCAACCTGACGATTCAGATCGTCACACCTTTGCGGATCGTCGAGATGGACCCGGCCAGGACGACAGGCGACCATACCGAGTTCGGACCGGGCCGGACTGCGCTTCAGGCCCCGATGGCCGGGCTGGCGCGAATTTCCATGGAACAGAATGTGGGCAAGTCCGGACAGGTCACGCTTGTCCAGTGGGAGTGGATGCGCGAACCCTCACAGGCGGAGTTTCAGGAGCTGGCCAGCGGTGTTCTGTTGCTGGAATCGAACAGTGGCGCCCCGGAACGGGCACAGATTCCGCTGTCATCGCTCACAAGCGTTTCGCCCCAAACCCTGATGGAGATGATTCATCGACCGATGCCCGCGCGCCCGCCCATGATTCAGTGGCTGCTCGATGCAAAACATCGAAAGCAGTCGACATGGCGGGCCGGCAACACCCGACTGCTTTCGCCGCAGGACAGCGCCGAATCCCACTGGGTTTCCCGAACCACTCCCGACCAGTCGTCGCTGACACTCGAATTTGATGCGAACCAGTTTGGGGCGGTCCTGAAATCCGACCAGGAGGTGTCTCCGGCGATGCAGGCAGAAATGGAACGCCTGATTCGGGATGCCATGCCAATCCTGTTGCAGTTTCAGATCGACGGCCAGGGT
>JBGSVU010000747.1:0-2927 GCA_041752775.1 Pirellulaceae bacterium
GGTGCGCGAGTTCGCCGCCAGACGTGCGGCAGGTGACCCCAGCGAGGCACCGCGAGTGGAGCCCTGACCCGGCCCGGCTGGGGCGGAAGAAAATTCCTTCGCCGCGGGAGAAAACGAAATGCCTCTGGCATGCGGAATCAATAGTTGTCAAACTGTGCCTGTTCGCAAACCGGGCCGAAATCCAAAATGAAAATCCTGATCACCAACGACGATGGCATCCTGGCCCCAGGCCTGGCTGCGCTCTGCCGCTATTTCGCAAAAAGCCACGAAGTTTTTGTGGTTGCCCCCGACAATGAACGCAGTGGTGTCAGCCAGTCGATCACGTACCGGCGCCCGGTTTTTCACAAGGCCCAAATTCTGCCCGGCGGCGTGCATGGCGAAGCCATCAATGGATACCCGGTGGATTGCGTCAAGGCCGCCCTGCACAGTCTGTGCCCGTGGCGTCCTGACGTTGTCGTCAGCGGAATCAATTTCGGGCTGAACCTGGGACTGAATGTCAGTTACAGTGGAACGGTCAGCGGAGCACTGGCGGCCACCGTCGCGGGGCTGCCCGCAGTTGCCATTTCGCTGGAAGAATCGGTCGAGATGGATTTCGATGGTGCCATCGCTGCGGTCTGGCCGGTCTGCCTGGATCTGTTGAAACAAAAATGGCTGGCGGGCAAGGTCCTGAATGTCAACGTGCCGGAACAGGCCCTGGCTGAAAAAAACGGCGACGCGCGACGTTTTGCAGTCGTCCCGGTCAACACCAACAACATGGGTTACGACTTTATGCAGGGAGTCGATCCCAAGGGTCGCCCGTGGTTGTGGCAATCGATTGATCCTCCGCCCGGTCCGCTGGTTCACGACTGTGATGTGTTTCTGTGTCAGCAGGGAATCATTACGATCAGCCCCCTGTCGATTGACTTGACGTGCCATGAGACACTCCAGAAGATGCGCGTCCAGCTGGGCGGGCAAGTGGTGGATGACGGGCGGTTCCGGAAACCGGAGCACGAACGTCCGGCACTGGCATCGGTTCCGCAGAATGAACTGGAACCTGGTGTATGACCCGGCGTTGTGAATTTCATATTGGAATCGTAACGGTATCGGACCGGGCCAGTCGCGGCGAATACGCAGATCTCGGCGGTCCTGCAATCCAGGAGTATCTCGACCGGTCGATTTTTTCTGTCTGGAGACCCTTTCCGCGTGTGATTGCCGATGAACGTACCCTGATCGTGCAGACATTGACGGAACTGGTGGATACCCTCGGTTGCAGCCTCGTTATCACCACCGGTGGAACGGGCCCGGCACCACGCGATGTCACTCCCGAGGCAACACAGGAAGTCTGCGACCGGATACTGCCAGGATTTGGCGAGGCGATGCGGGCTGAATCCCTGAAAAAAGTCCCCACCGCGATTCTCTCGCGGCAGCTGGCAGGGTTGCGAAAAAGTTCGCTGATTATCAATTTGCCTGGAAAACCTTCAGCGATCGCGGAATGCCTGGACGTGGTTTTTCCCGCCGTGGCAGCCTGCATTGAACTGGCAGGCGGTCCCAGACTGGCGATTCAGTCCCCAACGCCCGGCAGCGCCTGAATAATCTTCAGAGACAGGTTACAGCCGTGATCCTGCGATGCCGAAGGCCAGCAATCCCACACTCCCAATCAGCAGGAGCTGGGTGACAATGGCCAACCAGGACATTCGCCTGAGAAAAACCGGATCAAATCCGAAATTGTGAAGGCGCCGGACCAGCGAGTATTGCCAAACCAGTGAAAACAGCAACAGCCCGGTTCCGGACACAATGACTACCCATCCGGCCCGACCGGGAACCAGCCACGAGACCAGGACCGTTCCCGCAACCAGCGCAGAGGCCACACAGTTGGCCAAAATTCGCCAGCCGGAAAACGAGTCCATCCAGGTCAGTTTTTCCCGGTCAGTCAACCGTTTCAGGGACGATTCGCAAGTCACCCGGTGAATCACGACCGCGACCAGAAAAAGTATCGCGCCGATTGCTGCCATCGCTGCTCCGTTCATCAACCACCCACTCCTGACGCAACATCAGCTGAAATTTGCCATGCCGAAATCCGGTCGGCCTGGGAACAGTAGACAACAATCGAGTCGTTCTGGCGGACAACCGCGATCCCGCGCAACAGTCCCGGGGAAAACCGGCTGACAGGTCGCAACTGGTTGTCGAACACGCGAACCGTACCATTGCTGTCGGCAGAAACAACCCAGCCCGATTCTGGCTCCACCACCAACGGATCAATCTGGGTGTCAAACATCTGGGGCCCAGTCATCGCCGAAAATTGCTCCGCGCCGCCAGCCCCCAGCAGCACAACGGTCCAGACCTGGTCCTGGTTCATTCCCACCGCAGCCACTCCATGACTGCCCGCCGATGCGATCGCCGTAGCCTGCCCCGTCCACTCGACCGGTTCGGCCTGGCCGGACGCCGGGATCCGGGACAACCTGCCACCGACCAGCCCCATCCGGACCGAACCGGCCCACGCGACCTGTTCCTGGGGGTGTTCAGAAATCAGAACAGCCGGATGACCGTGTGAATGTTCTTCCAAACCGGAGTTTTCAGTCGAAACCAGAATACTGGAGTGGTCGTTGACTTCGGTGGAGATGCAGTCCAGAACGCGTTCCCTTTCCGCACGGCCCGGCAACAGCCCCGCAAAACTCCAGTCCTGCCTGAAACAGAAAACCCCCTGTGCCAACACCGAGAAACCCAGCCATTGCCCCTCGGCCCCGCCACCCGACCAGCGCAGTTTGCTGACCGCAGCACCGGGGGGCATTTCCAGGGGCTGTTCCGCAACCAGCTTGCCCGCCGGGTTCAAAATGGCAACCGAACGCCATCCGTCCAGGACCACCAGATTCCGGTCGGGCGCTATGGCGAGGTTGCCTGGCAGTTTCAGGTCCGCACAATTCCAAAGCGGTTTCGCCGTCACCGGCCAG
>JBGSVU010000748.1:0-4144 GCA_041752775.1 Pirellulaceae bacterium
TTTTGACGTTTTCCGCAACTTCCAGACTTCCTCGCGGTTAAACCACTGACGTATACTTCAATGTTCAGGATCCGGTACAAAACCTGCCGGAACCTGTTCCCCGTCAGACATCCCAATCCGGAAGGATCAAAAAATGTTACAGCGCGGCTCCAGTTGGATCGGATTGTTGGGTGGGGCTTTGGCGCTGTTGACGGCCGCGACGGGACTGGCGCAGCAGGACACCACCGGCCCGCTGGTTCAGCGGCTCTCGGATTTTGTCCAGGCCCAATCCGGTTTTTCGCAGCAGCAGCGGGCGGAGGCGCAGAAAATTCTGGACCTCAAAGATGAAACCCGGACAGGGGACGCACTGGCGGTGCTGTATCCGGATTTTGCCCGCGGGCTCGCGGCAGCCGATTCCGGTAATCTGGCCGAGGCCCAGTCCCTGCTCGGCTCGCTGGCAGTTGACGAATCGAACCCGTTTCTGGCCGCTGACGCGACTTATTTTCTGGCCCGGGCACTGATGAACGGCGAACGATACGAGGAAGCCGTGCCGATGCTGGAACGATTGAATGGTCCCCTCGCCCCATGGTCGGCGCATCAGGCCGACGCCAGCTATTTCATGGCGACCTGTCTGGCAGGCACGTTGCAAAAAGCTGAGGCGATCCGGGCCTTTACGCATTTCGTCGAGAATTTCCCCAACGCCTCCGAGCGGCTGCGCGTCAGCGCCTGGCGGAACCTGCAGGAACTTTCCGGCACGGGGGACCAGAAAATGTCCGAAGTGACCACCCGGATGGAATACTCGCGACGCCGTCTGGATATCACCGAGATCGGTGAACAGACGCAGACGGAACAGCACCAGATCGTCAAAATGCTGGCCGAAATGATTGACGAACAACAGAAAAAAGAATGCTCCAGCGGAAGTTGCAAAAAGCCCGGCGCCCAGAAGAAACCCGATCAGTCGGCCCAGAAACAGAATTCGCCGCAAAAACCTTCCGACAGCCAGCAGGGGGGGCAAAGCAACGTGGCCAACGGCCAGTATGTCGAAAAGCAGTTTGACAATGGCGAAACCAGCCCATGGAGCCGCCTGCGCGACCGCAGCCGCGACGCCGCCAACGCCGCCATGAAAGAAAAACTGCCGCCGCGTTATCGCGAAATCGTCGAACGCTACAACGACGCCGTTAACGGCAACAACGGCAACAGCTCCGACAACAGATAACCGCCCCTTTTAGGTCAGGCCTAAATTCGCAGGCACACCCGCCGCGGCAACACGGACACCTCCAGGGGCAACTCGCCCCCCGGATCACCGTCCAGTTGAAACGGCACCCTCCCCTCCGATTCAATCCGGATGGTGGCTGCCTGGCAACTCTGGCTGTTGGTCCAGCGACGATGCTGCCCCAGCAGAATCGCACCAATGTAGGCCAGCCCCGGCCACAGCCGGCCCCTCCGGAAAGTACAAACATCCATCAACCCGTCCTGCGGATCGGCTTCCGGTGCAATCCGCAGGTGCATCGCGTAACGCGGAACATTGAAAACGAACGCCCAGCGACATTCCCGCATTTTGCGGCCACATCCCAAAGTCACCTGCAGCGGAAAAAAGGGATAACTCCGCAGCGATCGCCAGGTCGCGGTGAAATAGGACCAACGCTGCACATGCCCTGACCGCTGGCCATGTACCCGATTCACAACTTCGGCGTCGAAGCCGCAGCTGGCCATCACCAGAAACAGCCGGCCGTTGGCCATCCCCGCGTCGATCCAGTGGCTGGTCCCGGACAGGACGCTCTGTTCGGCCCGGTCGATGCGGGCATCGATACCAAAATGGCGAGCCAGCAGGTTCTCCGTACCCAGCGGAAAAATCACCATCGGCACGCCAACGGGCAACGCTTCTGCCATCGTCCGGACCGTGCCGTCGCCACCACCACAAACGTAAGCCCGCAACCGGCCCGCCGCAAAAAACTCCGCGGTCACGGCCACTGCCTGTTCAATCGTCGTACACACCGTCACCGTCATTCCGGACTGGCGCAGGCGCTGTGCCAGAAGTTCGACCTGACTCGAACGGTCTCCGCCGCCAGAGCCCGGATTAAAGCCGATCACAACCTGGTCGTTGCCGGCGTTGTGGAGATCACCTGATGCCACTGGACCCTGAACCCGTTTTCAACTGAATCGTCCCTGCCTGGTACCGCATCCGGATTTGGACTGCCTGTTAACCTACTGCAAAACGGCGGCGAAGGTCAGGAGTCCGGAACTCCGCGGCATGATCGGGCCCGTTGAAAATCCGTAGTGGACCGGGGCCGAACGGGATGACGCAGTGCCGGGGCGACCCGGCCCGCCGGGTCACTCGTGTGGTGTTGAATTTTGCCCGCACCAAATCAATACAGTCGGGTTGCAACAACACGCCCGTGGAGCCGAACGGGGACCGCGTGAAAAAGGGGAGGCTCCGCTTCGGTCGGGCAGGCATGGCCCGGAAACCCGCGAAAATGGCTGGTTTGGCCCCAAGTCATGGCCTCCGTAGCCTTGTCCGGGAACCTGCCGGGACAAATCAAACAAATCAGCTCCTCTGGCACGTCTTTCGCTTTAGATCGGATTCATCTTCCGGAATTCGGAAGTTCGACAAGTTCCCGTGTTTTGATCGGTGAATGTTTTCGGCCTGGTTGCCTTGCCCCTGACCAGTCCGAATGCCGGGGATCGTTTTCCTGGCGCACCAGCTTCAAAACACGCCTGGGGGCTTGTCGATTTTTTTTGGCCCTGTCTTCTTTGCCCCGTCGCATTTCAGAGTGAACTCGCGTTTCCGCGGAGCTGGTGCAACGCGGAACTGGTCCGCTTGGCGGCCAGCAGGCCCCTGCCACGAACTTTTTGCCCCATGTAGTGGGCGCGGTGACGTTTTTTGGTGTGGTTTCAAGTCCCTTCGGCTCAGGACTGGTATCCCAATCCAAAAAATGTTTGCACTTCGTCCTTTCTCAGGGGATGGAAAACGTAAAAGAGCTCCAGAACGACTCCCATTCGTGATCGGTCGTTTCGGGGCGAGTCATGTGCACCAGTCGCAGCGTCATCAGGCCGGACTGTGCCAGCGGCACCATCGCTTCTCCATTCGCGTTGGTCCATGTTTGACCCGAAAATTTTTCCCCGTTGCCAGGTTCGTCCCAACAGAGATTGGCTGATTCCAGAGGTGTGCCGTCAAACAGCACCTGGGCTTTGAGGGTCTCGCCCGCTGTTTTGTCGAGCGGGTTTTCCAGGAGAACGATCTCCAGTTTGTGCCCGAGTGGTTGACGCCACACCTGAGGAACCGCGTGTGCGTTTTCCCCCTCGGCAACAACCAGTGTTTTGGTGTATTTGCTGTACTGCTCGGTCGCATCCCGGTTTAATTCGTCACGATCCAGTCGTCCGGCCAACACCTGAGGCAGTCCGTCGTGCAGCAAATAGTCGTTGAATTTTTTGGCTTCCAGTTCGATTCGGTTGGTGCGAGTCGAACATCCCACAATCCAGACGCCCGGTTTTTTTGGCAGAAATGTCAGCTTCGTAACGTTGTTTTCCTCATCCGGCTTGATGGTCAGGTCGTCGAGCGAATTGATGCCATCGGTCGCGATCAGGGTAATTCGGTCGGCCGCGATGGCGTTGAGGCTGGCAGGAAAGTCCATCCCCACCGCAATCGTAATTTCGGCCAGGTCGCCCGCCGGGACAGTTTGACGGGTCGGAACCAGCCACATGTCGTGAGCCATGACGGTGACAGGGATCAGCAGACAGACAAACGCGTAAAAGAACTTCGTTTTCAAGGCGATTTCTCCGGAACGGGTGTTGGGGTGGCGTCGGCATCGCGACAGGGAATCCGTAACGACATCAACGCATTGCGGATGGTCATTGGATGCAATGGTGGCCCGCTCACTTTATCATGGCAAACCTTGTATCGGGAAAAAGCCCGGCGGCAGGGATTTTCCGGGTTAATGTCTGGGGGCAATGGCCGGAGTCATTGAATAGAGCGGTGCCCGTGCGGTAGAAAAGGTGGGCAGCAGCGGGTTGCTACAGTTGGTTCAGAAACAAAACACTTGTTTGGCCCGGCGGGGAATCGTTTGAGCGGTATTCTGAAAACTTTGACGCTGGGATGCAAAGTCAACCAGTACGAGACCCAGCTGGTTCGCGAAGGGCTGGTGCGGGCCGGGTTCATCGATGCCCC
>JBGSVU010000749.1:0-2763 GCA_041752775.1 Pirellulaceae bacterium
CCCTTCGCACCCGCACACGTTTTATCGCTGGTCGGTGCTGGCTCACATCACGCCGTTTCTGGAACAGAGTAACGCCTACAATTCGCTGGATTTGTCGCTGCCCCTGTTTGCCCCGCCGGGATTCAGCATCAGTGCACCCAACATTGCTGGTGCAGGCCTGATCGTTCCGGCGTTTCTTTGTCCCAGCGACGTACAGGAACCGGTTTCGGCGGGCTTTGGTGCCGCGCAGCTGGGGCCGACGAACTACGCGGCCTGTACGGGAAACGGCGCCGGTGGGGGGACTCCATTTTTTGATGAGGGTGCCAACGGAATGTATTACGTCAACTCGGCGACACGGACGGCGGATATCGCTGACGGGATGAGCAACACGGTGGCGTTTTCGGAAAGTACGCTGGGGACCGATGCTGAAAACACGGGCAACGCGCAGTTTGTCCAGCAGTCTCCGCAGACGGTTTACCGGTTCGTTTACACCGCACCATTGACGGACGCTCTGGCAGCGTCGGCTGCGATCTGGAATGTCAGCAACCGGCGTGGTTTCATGTGGGTGAACGGTGAGTATCGCTGTACGCTGTACAATCACTATTATGGTCCGAACAGCCCGACGCCGGACTGTCTGGGCGTGACCTTCAATCCGAATGTGGCCAAACGGCTGGCCGGGTATGGATGGCGCGCCGCACGCAGTTTTCATCCGGGCGGAGTCAATGTTGCCATGGCCGACGGTTCGGTTCAGTTCCAGTCGGAGGCGGTGGACCTGGTGGTCTGGAAAGCACTGGCTACGGCGGACGGCGGTGAACCGAACAGCTACTGAACCAGGGAGTGGGCAAATTGCCAAAAGAAGCGGTTGTCGTTGAGTTGAAGTCGCCGCGGGAAATCGCGGCGATGCGTCGCGCAGGGTTGCTGGTATGGTTGGCGCATCAGCGTGCGGCGCGGCTGGTCCGTCCCGGCGTTTCGACAGCTGAACTGAACGACGCGATCCGGATGACTTTTGCCGCAGCGGGCGCGACACCGCTGTTTCTGAACTATCCGGGGCCAACGCCCTTTCCTGCCGAATCGTGCATTTCGGTCAACGAAGAACTGGTCCACGGAATTCCTGGCCGGCGGATCCTGCGTGAGGGCGACGTGGTCTGTATTGATACGGGCTGCCGTTTGAACGGGTGGTGCGGCGACGCAGCGGTGACGCATCCCGTAGGAGAGTTGACAACAGCGAACAGACAACTGCTGGAGGTCACGCAACAGACGCTGGACCTTGCGATTGAGTTGATGGCAACAGAAAAAAAGTGGAACGATGTCGCAGCAAAAATGGGGCAGTTTGTGACTTCGCGCGGATTGCACGTGGTCACCAGCATGGTTGGCCACGGGATTGGTCGCGAGATGCATGAGCCGCCCCAGGTGAGAAATTATTTTGATCCGGAAGAGTCGGCGGATGACTTTGACTTGCGGCCTGGGCTGGTGATTGCTGTCGAGCCCATGGTCAATGTGGGAACCGGGGAACTGGAATGCAGCGGGGATGGGTGGACGCAGATGTCTGCTGACCGGTCGTTTGCGGCGCATTTCGAACACACGCTGGCGATCACGGCGGCGGGAGTGCGACGACTGACCGGGCCGCCCGAGGGTGCCGAGCTGGAATCGCTGCCGGAGTGGCTGGGCGACCGTTCCGAATGGGTCGTTTGGTGATCCTTGCGGAAATCGCCTGGTCGACCGGTTGATTCTGTTTCCGGTGTCGGCATCAGGGCGGATCGTGACCGCTGCCACCGAAAGGGTTGCAGCGCAGAATTCGCCAGCAGCTTTTCCAGACGCCACGGACCAGCCCATGTTTCTGCAACGACTCGATGGCGTAGCTGCTGCAGGTCGGAGTAAACCGGCAGCTGGGGCCAATCCAGTGGCTGATCGCCCGTTGATAAAAACGAACCAGTTGAATCAGTGTCCAAACCAGGGGTGCCGACAGTCTGCGCGCGAGGCTGTTTCGCTGATTCGTATTTTCGGCCGGGGGCAATTCCGGATTCATTTCTTTCGGCCCGATCGCTGCTGGATTTCTGGTGGCCTGGTTTTGCCGTGGCGCCGGGTCAGTTGCCACGCCAGCCGGACCAGTGAAATTCTGATTTGGGCAAAGTCGGGCGTCGCACCGGCTTTGGGGCGAACTACCAAGTCGATTCCCTGGGGCAAATCACGCTGCTGGGTCCGGAAAGCTTCCCGGATCAGCCTTTTCCAGCGATTGCGAACGACGGCATTGCCGACTTTGCGGCCGATGCTCAGTCCCAGCCGCGGAGGACAGTCGGGTCCGGTCATCCTGGCGTTGATGACCAGCATCGGGTCGGCGGCAAAATTCCGGGATTGCCAGACCGCGTCAAAATCCCGCTGGTGTCGTATCCGGGACTGGCGCCTGAACCTGTTTTCATGTGGATTGCCGCCGGGAGTCTCTACCACGACAGCTCGCCCCGCGGATTGTCCACGTCCAGCTGACGGAGAGATTCACCCAGTTCCTGCAGTGTTTCTGCCGGTATTTTTTGTGGAACCATGATTTCGACTTCGGCCAGCAGGTCGCCATGGGCGCCCTTGTCCGGCCGCACGCCCATCCCTTTCAGCCGCAAGACCCGACCACTGCTGCACCCGGCGGGAACTTTCAGCGTGATCGTACCGTGAGGCGTGGGCAAATCGACCTGGGTGCCGCGGACTGCTTCGCCAATCGTGACGGGAAGTTTGACCAGCAAATTGTTGCCAGTGCGACGATAGACCGGATGCGGCGCGACGTTGACGGCGACCAGC
>JBGSVU010000750.1:0-5564 GCA_041752775.1 Pirellulaceae bacterium
AACGCCAGCAATACACCAGCCAGTTACCAGCATGCCAAAAGTGAATAAACCCAAAACGGGATTGAACATCCTGACTCCCTGCTCCCTGCCGAAAATCTGCCAAAGCGACCATTCCACACTCAACCTGTCAACCAGAAATCCTGGTTGACAGGCGTGCACTCTACAGCTTAATCCTGTCCGCTTCGGGAACAAGCAGTGTCGACAGCCGCAACGGGTTCGTACCACATCCCTTGCAAGTATCCGCAGGCAACCGCGTCATGCGTTCGGTGGCTGTTTTTCACCGGTTTCGGGCATCGAAACGAAAAGGTGCGAAAAACAAACCCAAACCCCTGCTCAAACCGTTTGAGGTTCCGGCGCAGCGACTCCCGAGTGGTATTCTTCATAGACATAAACCGGAATTCCCGCTTGCCCCAGTTGCTCCTCAATCAGGGGTTTGACGGCGTTCCAGTCCAGTCCTCCCACGCCTGTCGCCAGTTTGGGAATTGCCACACTCCCGATTTTTTCTTTCCCAAGGAACTTTCCGAGTTCCCTGAGTGAGTGCCGCACATACTCCAGTTTCGCTTTGCCTGGATGACCACCGCGTGCCCCCTCTGCCGGTTCCTGGGTCAACAGACTGACAATGCGCGAACCGTCGGCACCCGACCACGCCCAGATCGTTCCAGGTTTGGGATTCTGGTTATGACACCAGTGCCGAAAGTCTTTCGTCATCGCTGGCCATTGCTCGCGCAGCCCGAGGGCAAGTCCATGATCCATATGGTCGTTGGGAGCAACGCCATGGACAATCACAGCAGCTTTGGACAGAAGAATGTCACCGGAAACATAGTGGATCATCGACAGGGCTCCATGGAAACGGAAGGCAGGTTCTGAGACTCACCAGCAGTTATCGCAAATCGAATGCCAGGCCAGAACGCACGGTAACCGGCCGTTGTTCGCCATGGGACCGCGCGGTTTCGCACGTTGCAGGCGCAACGGGCCCACTGCACACCCGCCGGGAAGCCCCGCTGAATTTGGACGGGCGATCTGCCGGATTGCGACCGCAGCTGGATTGCGACCGCAGCTGGTTTGCGTCCCGGATGAGCGGTGCGGTGACCGGATGGCTCGCGCCATGCCGCTACTGAATTCAATTGCCCTCTATTCCTGCTTTTCCAGGACCTTCAACAGACTTTTGAAATCATCGCGCGACCGCAACGGATCGAGTTTGGGGTCGGTTGTGATTTCGGCAATTTCTTTGGCCTTCAAGTCGATCGCCCGGCGCAATGCGGCAACAGCGCGCTGGCCGTAGACAGTGGCAAGTTCCTGACGTTCCTCAGCGGAAAGGTCCCCGTCCTCGTCCACCAGCCGAATGCATCCGGCCAGAAGTGTGGCCGTCGTGTAGGCATCGCGGGGAGGATCCGTTGCGGCATCCAGGAATTGCTGCGCCGATTCCGCGGCTTTCTGGTGATCATTGAGGGCAATATGGGCCTCAGCAAGCCGCCAACGGTTGAGGCGGTAAAAAAGTTGATATTCGGGGTTGTCCGGATTGGCAGAAAGCGCAGCTTTATGAAATGGTTCGGCTTCGGCCAAAAGTTGACGGGCTGCCTCAGCTTCGTTCCGTGCCAACAGCATTCTCGCAAGGTTGACGAGGGCACCTCCCAACTCATTCTGATGATAAGCGACGCCGGGAAAATTGGTTGCCAGTCGCCGGAATTCCGTCAAGGCCTGCCGGTAGACATTCTCGGCGTCCTCCACCCTCCCCGTATTCTTGTACAGGATGCCGATGTTATTGAGGGTTTGGGCCAGACTGCGCGCGTATTGGGGGACAGAAGGGTAATCGGCGGCCAGAGCACTGCGAATGACCAGGGCTTCACGCAAGACCTTTTCGGCTTCGTCATTCCGTTTTGCAGCCCGTAACAGATTGCCAAGATCGTTCAGACACATGGCATGCAAATCGTGGAAGTTGCGATTCAAGGGGAATTCAACCGTCAGTTTCGCATACGCAGCCATCGCTTCCCGCTGCAATTCTTCGGCTTCGGCAGACCGGTCAAGTTGCATAAGCACATCTGCCAAATCCATTTGGGTTTGGGCCAGTTCCTGCAGATATCCAGTATCTTTTGGAAAGTCGTTCGTCTGTTGCCTGTGAATTTCAAGCGACTCTCTGTAGGCCTGTTCAGCCTCCCTCGGCTCACCTGTGTTCTTCAACAGAAGGCCCCACCCCCTGACAGCCGTTGCCAGATCATTGCGGTACCCGGGTTCATCCGGAAAGTCGGCGACCAGGCGGCGATGGATCGCAAGGTTTTTTTCCCGGAAGGACTTTGCCTCGGCGATGCGTCTGGTGTGATAACAGACTGAGGACAAACCGGACAGGACCTGTGCGAGTTCCTGGCGATAGACGGGAACAGCCGGGTAGTCATCGACCAATCTGTTGTACATCTCCACACTGCTATTCCAGGCCTCCTCGGCCTCTTTCCGCTGGCTCAGCACGTTGTGGATCATGCCTACATTCCCGAAGGCACGTGCCGCTCCGGCCCTGGATTCCTCTTCCTGCCCGGTGTCTGCCGCAAATTCCTCGTAATACTGCAAGGATTTTTCCAAAAACAGTTTGTGTTCCGGCAGGATCTCAGTCTGTTTGGCCAGCCAGTCCTCAATGATCTGCGAGGACATGGCGTCCAGCGCCTCGCGGGTTTGTCGCCGACGCTGGCCTTCGGCGTGGAGCGCAAGCTCTTTCTGCTGCCGCTCATGATTGACCGAAACGTATGCGTACAACAACGCTGTTGTGAAGGCGACCAGCAACAGCACAAACGCCGTTGCCGCGACGAGCGCCGGCCAATTCCGCCGCGTGAACTTGCGCAGCCGGTACCACGCCGATGGCGGACAGGCCTCAACCGGTTCATCATGCAGGTAGTGCTGGATGTCACGCGCCAGGGCGTCGGCGGTCTCGTAGCGGCGCTTCCGCTCCTTTTCCAGGCAACGCATGGCGATCCAGTCCAGCTCGCCGCGAACTTCCCGCGTCAGCCTGGCGGGTTCCAGTCGGCGCTGTGCCGAAATGGAAGCGAGCGTTTCCTTCGATCCACTCAGTCGCGTGCTCGGTGCCGGGGGCTCTTCTTCCCGGATCATCCGCAACAACTCCTCAAACGCCGCCTGTTCGACGCGATTCCTGGTGAGTGGAGTTGTTCCTGTCAGCAGCTCGTAAAGCAATACTCCCAGACTGTAGATATCGGATCGCGTGTCGACATCGACGGCGTTGAACTCGGCCTGTTCCGGACTCATGTATTCCAGTGTGCCGAGAATCCGGCCAAAGCCGGTGACAAGAGTTCTTTCGGTCAGCGGATTGCCAACCGCCTTGGCCACGCCAAAGTCGATGACCTTGGGAACCGGGACACCGTCATAGGCAGCGACCAGCACATTGGAGGGCTTGATGTCGCGGTGAATGATCCCTTTTTGATGGGCGTGCTGGACCGCATGGCATACGTCAACAAACAGGCCCAGCCGCTCGCGTGTCGTGAGTTGGTGTTCGTCACAGTATTTCGTGATGGCAACACCCTTGACCAGTTCCATGACGAAGTACGGTCGCCCGGCAGCAGTCTGACCGCCATCCAGCACGCGGGCAATGTTCACATGTTCCATCAGCGCCAGAGCCTGACGCTCGTTTTCAAATCGGGCGACAACCTGCGACGATTCCATTCCCGGTTTCAGAACCTTCAGGGCGACGGTGCGTCGAATCGGATGTTTTTGCTCGGCCAGAAAAACCACGCCAAAACCGCCGTCGCCAATTTTCTGGAGCAGCCTGTACGGCCCGATCATCGCACCGGGCTGTTCCTGGACAGAATCCGGACAGGGCGTGGGCAGGTCCTGTACGTTCAGAAAACTGCCCGCCTGCAGGTGATTGCCGATCAGTTCATCGACCCGCGCCCAGAGTTCGGCATCGGCACCGCAGGCCTGCAGAACATACTCCTGCCGTTCGGCTTCGGACTGGATTTCAAGTGCATGAACCAGGATGGACTCAATCCGGTCGTGGTCAGATTCCATAGGCTACCTCCCGCTGGATTATCCTCGAGGTCAATGCGTAAAACAGCCCGCCTCCGGCTCAATCAGCGAATCAGGGTTGCTGCCCCTGGATTTTTCCAAACAGCCACGATCGGGCAAACACCCACTGCCGTTTGACGGTGGCCAGCGAGACCCCCAGCGCTTCAGCCGTTTCGGCAAGCGTGAACCCACTGAAATAGTGCAGTTTGACAACCCGGGCCCGATCGGGATCGATCGCTTCGAATTCCCGAAGTGCATCATCCAGCGCGATCAGTTCTTCCGCGGAAACGCCTGCGGGACCGGTCACAGCCAAAGCGGCTTCCAGATTGACCCGTTGGGCCCCGCCACCCCTTTTTTTGGAACCTTTGCGACGGGCCTGATCTATCAGAATCCGCCGCATCGCCTCGGCCGCAGCCCCGAAGAAGTGCGCCCGGTTCTCCCACGATGCCGCGTTCTGGCCGCGAGTCAGTCGCAACCACGCTTCGTGGACCAGAGCTGTTGCCTGAAGTGTCTGGCCCGGCAATTCACGAGCCAGTTTTTGCCGCGCCAACTGTCGCAGCTCGTCGTACACCAGTGGCAACAGCTCACCCGCACCAGTCGGATCACCGCTTTCTATCCGGCTCAGGATTTGGGTCACATCGCTCATGGGAGGCATTGTAAACGAAGTGTCCCGGCCCGTCGCCCGATTCGCCACGCCAACCGGACACTCCAGCCGGCACACGAAATCCGCCGCTCGTCCAAACGACAGACACTCCCAAAGTCAGGTCAAAAAATTCTGAACCCATGGCGTTCCAGTTTACGCATTGACTTCCGGCGAAAAAATTTCGCCCGCGGCCACAACGGAAAACCCGTTCGGGTTTGCCGTTTTTCGCGGTGATAGTCAACAGGGCCGGGTGGTTCACCGCCCAGTCGCGCAGGGCCAGTGCAGGCCTTCCCGACTGTTTTCCAGCAATTTCATGCCAAAGGAGACGAACATGACCGAATCCAGCGAAGAATCCAGGTCGAAAATGGACCGGCGAAGCTGTCTTGCCACGACAGGAGCCGCCTTGTTGGCAGCCACGGCCGCCACCACTCTTCCGGCCGTCGCGGCTGCTGCCGGAAAGGAAAATGCCGGCGGCCATCCCGATGACGCCGAAATCCTGTACGGTCACGGTACCGTTTGGAACCGCGATTTGCCCGGAGAAGCCGGCGAGTTGAACCTTTCGTTCGATCTGCGCGTGAATTTGCAGACCGGAACTGGATCGGGGAGTGCCCACGATCCGGTCTATCCCGAATGGAACATCCATTACGCGATCAACAGCGCGTCCAAAAAGCGAGTGCATGGCCACGAACATCGCTATGCCATGGTAGGTGTCGTCACCCATGCCGCCAGCCCGGACATGATCGGTTTGCCGGTGAAAATTCTCGCTGAAACGCGTGGCGACACCACTGCGATTGCCATTGCCGTCGGTGACGATGCCTTTGCGGGAGCCGGCCTGGTCGTCATCGCGATTATTGCCATATTGATCGGGCTTCTGCTGCCGGCCGTCCAGAAGGTCAGGTAATGGACAAATTGGAACGGT
>JBGSVU010000751.1:0-3192 GCA_041752775.1 Pirellulaceae bacterium
CGCCGCGGCCGACCAGGAACTCGCGGAGAACCAGCTGGAAATCTCGCGCCGCGAGCTTGCAGTGCTGCTGGGAGAAAATGGCGGCCGCACGCACGCCGAATCTGGCACGGATCCCACGGGGGCTATTGGCAGGATATCGACGGAGAGCGCGGCAGACTTGACCGATGTTTTGTTGCGAGCCCCGATCGCCGGCACCGTGGAACAGCGACTGAAAGCGGTGGGCGAACGCATCGCAGCGGGCGAGGGCGTGATGGTCATCGCCGACACGTCCAGCCTTTGGGCGCGCGCCGAAATCCGCTCCGGCTCCTGGAACGCGATCGCGATGGTTGCCGGGGACGAAGTCAAGGTACTGGTTCCGGCGCTGCCGGATGAGGTCTTTTCGGCGACGGTTCTGTTTTCCGGTCGCAGCGTCGATCCCACGACAGACGCCGCAGAAGTTGTGGCGACGCTGAAATCAGGTGACAGCCGGTTGCGTCCCGGGATGTTCGTCGAGATGGAGCTTTGCCCTGGCCCGTCGCGTACTGTGCTGGCTGTTCCCGAATCCGCTGTTTCCAGTCACAACGGCCAGACATTTGTTTTTGTCCCAGTCGACTCCCAGCGGTTTTCCCGCGTTGATGTGACCACCGGCACGACAGAGGGCGGGTGGACGGAAATTCAGGCTGGTCTGGCGTCGGGAACCAGCGTTGTAACTGAAGGCGTTTTTGTTTTGAAAAGCGAACTGATCCTCGGTTCCGAGTCTGAATAACCGGTTCATGGTCCCTGGCAGAAGAACATCAAGATGTTGAAGAGTCTGATCGATTTTTCACTGGAAAACCGGTTTCTGGTGATCGCCATAGCGCTGCTGGTTGCCCTCGCAGGTGTCAACAGCGCCCTGCGGTTGCCAATCGATGCGGTTCCGGACATGACGAACGTCCAGGTCGCGGTGATCACCAATGCCGGCTCACTGCCGCCGGTCGCCGTAGAACAGTATGTAACCAGCCCGGTCGAATCGAAAATGGGAGGGCTGCCCCGAGTGGAAGAATTGCGCAGCATCTCCAAGTTTGGAATCTCGGTGGTAACGCTGGTGTTCGAGGAAGGCACGGACATTTATTTCGCCCGGCAGGTTGTTACGGAACGGCTGGCCGATGCGGCGAAAGCGATCCCGAACAACTACGGCACGCCTGAAATCGGTCCGCTGACCACTGCACTGGGCGAAATCCTGCAATTCGAAATCCGGGGCGGCGGAATGAATCCGATGGCGCTGCGTTCCCTGCTGGAACGCGACCTGGCTCCCCGCCTGCGCGAAGTCAGGGGCGTGACGGAAATCAACGTACACGGCGGCCATTTCAAAACCTATGAAGTTCGCCCTGATCCCGACCTGCTGCTCAGCAACCAGTTGACACTGGATGACATCTTTCAGCGGCTGGAGGAAAACAACGGTTCGGCTGGTGGCGGCTATATCATCCACAACCAGGAACAGCGGTTCATTCGGGGCGAGGCCCTTCTGCAGGACGTAGATGAAATCGGTGAAATCGTCATCCGGCGTTCCGAAACGGGCAGCGTTCTGTTGCTGCGGGACATCGCCGCCATATCGACGGAACCCATGACGCGGCAAGGTTCCGTTACGCGCGACGGGCGCGGAGAAGCCGTTACCGGGATGGTCATGATGCGGATCGGCGAAAATTCGCGGATCGTCGTGCAGCGAGTAAAAGAGCGGTTGGCGGAACTGCAGGAAACGCTGCCGCCAGGTGTGCAAATCGGAATTATCTACGACCGCTCGGCGCTAATCGCCCGCACGCTCGACACCGTGGTTCGCAATCTGATGGAAGGCGGCATTCTGGTCGTTGCCGTGCTGTTGGTCATGCTGGGAAGTTTTCGGGCTGGGGTGATTGTGGCACTGGCCATTCCCCTCTCCATGCTCTTCGCAGCCAACCTGATGTTCGCCGTTTCCATCTCGGCCAGTCTGATGAGTCTGGGGGCGATCGATTTCGGTTTGATTGTCGATTCCTCCGTGATCATGGTCGAAAACTGTATGCATCGCCTCGCGGGCAAACCCGACGGTCGAACGCGACTGCAAGTCATTCGCGATGCTTCGCTCGAAGTCCGCCGTCCGACGATGTTTGGCGAATTGATCATTGCTGTTGTATTTGTACCGGTGCTGATGCTGGAGGGAACCGAAGGCAAACTGTTTCGGCCGATGGCGTTGACCGTTTTGTTTGCCCTGTTCGGATCACTGGTCCTGTCGATGACCCTGATGCCCGCTCTCGCGTCACTGATGTTGCCCAAAGCGCCATCGCACCAGGACATCGGGATCGTGCGGTTGTTGAAATGGCTGTATCGTCCCCTGTTGAAGCTGTCGCTGGTTCGACCGCTTCTGACGGTGCTGCTGGCACTGACCGTGTTTTTGTCCGGGATTCCCGTGGCGCTGCAACTGGGCGCGGAGTTCATGCCACGGCTGAACGAAGGCGACTTGCTGGTGGAAGCCCTGCGGTTGCCCAGCGCCACGATTGAGGATGCTCCGGAAACAGGGCGGCGAATCGAAGCGATACTGCTGGAGTTTCCCGAAGTCCGCACTGTCTTTTCGAAAACGGGCCGCCCCGAAATCGCCAACGACGTGATGGGCGTGCATCAAACCGACGTTTGGGTCATCCTGAAACCGCATCACGAATGGAGAGCCGGGATCACCCGGGATGATCTGATTGACGAAATGGAACAGCGGCTGGTTGGCAGTGTGCCCGGAGTCGCCTTTGGTTTTACCCAGCCAATCGAAATGCGTGTCGATGAACTGGTCGCCGGGGTCAAGTCCGATGTTGCCGTGTTGCTGTACGGAAATGACCTGAAGACCCTCGCCGAAAAGGGCAAACAGATTGAATCCGTCCTGAAGGGGATTCCCGGCGCCGCCGACGTCAAGGCCGACCTGCAGTCCAGTCTGCAGACGCTGACGATTGTTCCCCGCAGGGATGCGCTGGCCCGGTACGGCATTGATGCCCGACAGGTTCTGGATGTTGTGGCGGCGATTGGCGGCCGCGAAAGCGGGTTCATTATCGATGGACCAATCCGGTATCCAGTCATGGTTCGGATACCGCAGCAGTGGCGCGAGCAGACCGAACGGCTGAAACGGCTGCCCGTGGCAAGAACCGGCAGTCAGGTGGTGCCCCTGGGTGAAGTTGCCGATTTCGTATTCGAGGAGACACCACCCGCGGTTGAACACGA
>JBGSVU010000752.1:0-5046 GCA_041752775.1 Pirellulaceae bacterium
CAACCTCACCCGGCCCATCACACCACCCGAATCAACCGGGCTTCTTGAACAGAGAATTTGAGCATCGGCTCCGTTCGGTCCAGCGTCAACCCAACGCAGAACTCACCGCTCACTACGCGATGTCAAATTCTTAGTGGTTATGCGATCTTCGACGCCTTCACCAGTCTCGCCATTCGTCAATTTGATTGCCGATGTCTCCCAATCGACAAGCATAAGCAATGACTTCAAGTTCCTCGCAAAGGTCCTCACGTTCCTCCGTCTCGATAAACCTGTGTAGCCGATCCAGATCATTCAACGCCACGACACAGTCTTTGAAAACCTGTACCCGCGATTTTCGTTGGGAACGAACGCCAAGATTGGACAGTTGATTCACCGTCTCTCTCAATAGTTTTCTGGCAAGTTTCATTGGTTCAGCCTCAACAAACCCCGTCCACGACGACAAAAAGCGTCGTTTCGAAAGGTCATCAAGTGTAACGGAGGCAAGGTAACTCTGACGATCATTGTTTGCCGCTAACAAATCGTGGTCGTCAGCCTCGTCTTGTGCGCGTTCTTCCGCAAGTACCAAATCGAGTTCGTTGTCCCATCGCCATTGCATTAGAGGCTGATATTGGATCGAATCCCAATCACCGATCGCGTTACACTTTAATTTCTTGTCGTTAATACTTGGCTCAATATTGCCAATTAGTTTGAAGCCCTTGGGTGGAGAGCCGCCAATCCACAATATTACAGGATGGCCCGTGTGGCTATGGTGAGTAAGGTGAAGGATTTTGCTGAGGCCTTGTGTGTCAATGCTGGGTGAATCGGCGCCGATCCACGCGGAACCAACAACAACCACAACATTGCCGCCCCAAAACGCAGCCTCTCTTTTGTTGGGTGCCCGGATAACTCGACAGGCACCGAATCGTCCATCATCCAGTTTGAACGAGAAGACGTCTCCAACATTGGGTAGTTTCGTTTTTCGGGCCATCAAATGATTCGCATAACAAGTAGTATACCGCAAGCGTCATATCCACAATGGATATTCCAGGCGGCGGTTTACCGGGATTTTCTCTGCGAAAACGGCTCCTGTCAACCCGTTTCCCAGGGTTCGCTGGCTGATTCACGCGAAGCCCGGGGGCTCCCGGGGGTTCCCCAGGCCTGATGGCTTGCAGGAATATGATGCTTGCGGCATATTCCATTATTCCTGCGCGCGGCATATTCCCGGAAATCCCGGAATATGCCGCATCGGGGATTTGGGGAGTTCGAGGCGATTGGCGAAAGGAATATACCATGGCAAATACCCAACAACCGGGGCTGATCGAGCGGGTCCGCCGTGAATTGAGATTGCGGCACATGTCCATCAGGACCGAAGAAGCCTACGTCCGGTGGATTGTCGAGTACCTGAGGTTTTTCAAGGATCAACGGGGACAGTGGATTCATCCGGCTGAAATGGGGAACGATGAAATCAACGAGTTCCTGACGTTTCTGGCCGTGGAACGGCGCGTAGCGGCCAGCACCCAGAACCAGGCTCTTTCTTCCCTCCTGTTCCTGTACAAACAGATCCTGAAGTCGGAAATCCGGTTCGACGCCGTCCGGGCCAAAAGTCCCGAAAGGTTGCCGGTCGTGTTGTCAGTCGATGAAGTCCGCCAACTGTTGTGCGCCATTCCCGCCGGACCGTTTCGGACCATGGCCGGATTGATGTATGGCAGCGGGATGCGGTTGATGGAGGTTTGCCGTCTGCGTTTTAAAGACGTTGATGTCTCGCGAAAACAAATCATGGTGCGGGACGGCAAAAGAGAGAAGGACCGGATGGTGCCGTTGCCCGAAAAGCTGATTCCGCATTTGGTGGCGCAAATGGAATTTGTGCGCGGGCAACATGCCCGGGATGTTGAGGATGGTGCCGGATATGTCTGGATGCCGTACGCGATGGATGTGAAAGATACCCAGGCGGCCCGCTCGCTGATCTGGCAGTATCTGTTTCCGGCGGCAAAGTTCAGTGTCGACCCCAGACCGAGGGAAGCCGCCGAGGCTGAACGGGATGAGTCTGATCCGGCGGACAGTGACGCTGCGACGGGTGCGGACCCGGTCGCAATAACATCCAGCCAACCGCGTCAGATTCGGCGACACCATATTCATGATTCATCGGTGCAACGGGTTGTCACGGCGGCAGTTCGCAAGGCGGGAATCACCAAACGGGCCAGTTGCCATTCGCTGCGGCACAGTTTTGCGACGCATCTGTTGGAGGACGGCAAGGATATCCGCACGAACCAGGAGTTGTTGGGGCATGCCGACGTGAGTACGACGATGATTTACACCCACGTCAGTACGGTCGGGGCGACGGGGGTGAAGAGTCCGCTGGACAGAATTTAGGAACCGGGATGGCGGGCCTGTTTCACCCAGAAAAAATGCCCCGCTCAATCCCGTCACCATGGACCGGAACGCGGGGCTGCGGAATCCGTAGTCGCTGCGGTTGCGCGGCCCGCGAAAATGTTGTTCTCCCGGTGAGCGGATGCCGCCGCTGGTCCAGGAACCGGCCGGGGTGTTGGCCAATAGTGCGCGAGGCGTTCGCCGGAATCTCCGACTGGGGCCGGCCAGTTGCGGCTGCCAATTTGGCACAAACCGGTGTTTGGGCGAATTTCTTCGTGTTTTGGCCGGTTTTTGCTGGGGGGAGTCATTCCACCCCGGGGTGGAGTCATTCCCCCCGGGGGCTGGGTCGTTCCGCCCCGGGGCTGGATCAATGGACCCGGGGGCTGGGTGATTCCTTGGGACTTGGGGGAGTTCCGCTGGCGGGGCGGCGGGCTGCCCCCCGGGGTGGAATGACTCGCTCCCGGGGGCGAACCGTCCAGCCCCGGGAGCGAGTCACCTGGCCCGGGGAGCGAATCACTCAGCCCGGGGCTGAATGACTGGACCCGGGGGCGGAATCGTCCAGCCCCCGGGCGGAGTCTTCCCCGGGCACCCGGGAATCGTCCGCTGGCGGGGGCGAGTCATTCAGCCCCGGGCTGGACCATTCCGGCAGACTGCTGGAAGACTCGCTCCCGGGGTGGAATGACTGGCTCCCGGGGTGGAGTGACTGGCTCCCGGGGTGGAATGGCTGGCTCCCGGGGTGGAATGACTGGCGTTCAGGGTGGAATCGCTCGGCCCAGGGAGCGAGTGATTTCGCCCGAGGGAGAACTCATGACCTGGCAGGGTGGAATGAAACTCCAGTTTTCACATGACGCATGTCGCTGCGTTTGGAGGTTGCGTTTCACCTGAAAATCATCCGGACCGACGCGAGGTTTTAGCGGACGATGTTGGTCAGTTCTTCCAGCATGTTGTCGGTGATCGTGATCGTTCGGGCGTTTGCCGAAAAACCACGCTGGGCGATGATCAACTGGGTGAACTCAAACGCCATGTCGACGTTGGACTGTTCGAGGTTTCCGCCGACCACCTGGCCGCGGTTGCCGGTCAACCCCTGGCCGAATTGGGCTTCGCCGCTGGCGATCGTCTCGCGATAGTTGTTGTTGCCGCTGGCCGAAAGTCCCTGCTCGTTGCGAAAGTTCGCCACGTTCAACTGGGCAATCGGAATCCGGACACCGTTGGTTGCAATTCCTTCCAGCACGCCCGACGATCCCACGCTGACGCTGGCCAACAGTCCTATCGGAAACCCGTCCTGGTCAAAAAATGTGCCGAAGTTCGCCGGCGTGTGCGACATTTCGGAGAAATCCAGGCGAATGGTCTGGTCTTCCGTGATGCCGTCCAGGTTGAGGGTAATGCGTGAGTCACCTTCATCGGTGCCGTTGACCCGGCGAAAAGTTCCGTCGTCATTGAACTCGATGCCGCGGACCACGTTGTCGACCATAGTGCCATTCTCGGCGGTCAGCTGGAAGGTGGCATCCCACGTGTTGACACCGACCTTGCGAAACGTGACCGCCATGTTCTGGGCCGCTCCCCGTTCATCAAAAATCTGAATGGTCGAATTAACTTCATCGCCATCGGTGCCTTTGACTTCTGTGAGCAAATCGTGGTCGATCCAGCGGGTGGCGCCGGTGTTGCCGGTGACCTCGTTGATGCGAATTTCCATTTGTGTCTCACCAGTCGTGTCGGCGGTGACCACAATATTTCCGTTGGCGTCCAGTTCGGCCGTGGCACCATTGAGGTCGGTGTTGATCGCAGTGACCAGATCATCGAGCGTGGTGGTGGTGTCGACTGGCAGGTCAATGCTGAATGCCGTCCCGTCGAAACCGGAGCCGGAGATTCGCAACTGGTCGCCGCTGATGTAATCGACCGAGTTGGAGTCGAGATCATTCAGCAGGGTGGTCCCCACGGCGGCAACTCCGCCGGTCAGATAGGGGTTGGCCGACATGTGGATCTCGACTTGGGGAGGTTCGGCGGACAACGGCAAATTGCCGGTGAAATTGGCCATTCCGGTGAGTCTGCCCGGGATGGTTGCCCCCAGCGGAATGCGGATGCCCATGTCGCCGGGAACCTGAAAACCTGTTAAACCGTCGGTGGGTTCGCCCAGAGATCCTGTCCGTGAGACGAGAAAACCGGTCGTCGCAGCGGTCAGGTAACCATTGCTGTTGACTGTGAACGATCCATCGCGCGTGAAAAAGTTCTGAACTCCGTCGGTGGTTGTGAAATAGCCGCCGCCGACGATGGCGAAATCGAACATTTCCCCGGTGGCCTGGAGGACTCCCTGGTCCAGCCTCCGCTGGGTCTGGGAAACACTGACGCCGTTGCCGACCTCGCTTGGATTGGTTCCCGCAAAGCGCGGGTCGGTTGTGCCCGTCGCCGTATTGACGGTTTGATACAGCAGATCGGCAAAATTGAGCCGCTGGGTTTTGTAGCCGATCGTGTTGAGGTTGGCGAGGTTGTTGGAAACGACATCGAGTTTGCGCTGGTGGGCCAGCAGACCTGATGCACCGGTATAAAGTGAGCGTGACATGTAACGATTTCCCTGTTTCTGGGTTGCGGGAGTGAACGGGCCGGGCGCGTCAACAGCGCACTAGTATTCCGTCACGCCCTGGTTTACGGGTAGACGGTAGTGGACGAGGCTACGAGTCCCCGCGAAGTTGCAATGAAAAGGAC
>JBGSVU010000753.1:0-3934 GCA_041752775.1 Pirellulaceae bacterium
AATCCCCGTTGCCAGTCCTCACAATCAACCGGATTCAGCTGTTCCGGCGATGGCACTGGAAAGCCAAGGGCAGTTTGAGTCTGCCAGGGATCGCGCGACGGCGCGAATTCCTGGACGGGATAGCCCGGCACAATCACACCCGGCGGTGGAGGATTCAAGCCGACGTTGTTGCCAGGACTGGATTGCGGAATTTGACCGGGATCCAGCACGCTCAGGGGCAACTGGTTTTCCTCGTTGACCAGCGGAGGTCCGTCGGGGACAACACCACCCGTGTCCTGTTCCGGACTGTTTGGCAACCGGAAACCCGACTCCGGATATCGGCTGGACGCTCCAGAGGCAACCGGATATCGGGTCGTCCCCGTCTGGCTGCCCCGGCTGGGCCATTGCACCGGCGGCGCGGCGGGTGTCGGGGTGGGCGAACTGCCATCAATTCGGCTCGGCCAGGGTTGCAACCGCGGCAATCCGGCTGGAGTGGGAACGAAAACGTTGGGGGCCGGACCACCAGGTTGGGGCGCGGCATACCATGGCAAGCCCTGGTTGGGCTGGTTCTGGTTTTGGCCGGACCGGTTTTGGGGCAGGCTGAATCGGGGCGCGGATGCGGACCCGGCCTGTGATGTACCAGGGGTGTTTGGGATTCTGGGATCGCGTCTGTTTTCTGTATCGCAGCCTGGTCCCGGGTCGGGACTGGGCGTGGGCCAGACCGGTTCGTCGCTTCCCCAGTGAGGCGGCGACATACTGCGGGCCTCAGAAGACAGGCTGAAACGCGTATCGCCTGGCAAACCGAAAGACGATCCAGCTCCCGCAGTTTGCTGGGCAAACGAAGGTGCCGCAGCGCCGAAGACCAGCCCGGCAGCCACCATCATCAGGGTTTTTCCGCAGCGATGCATTTCAGGAGAATTCTGGATTGCAGTCAAATGGAATCAGGCGGAATCAATTCAGACCCCGCCCTTTTCAACATCGGCATCCTCTGCATGATCGGCCAAACCGGCAAACCTGAACGCGCAGGTAGTGCCAATTGCCATTGTCAACGCAGGCGCCAAAGTCTGACAAAGTGCGACGGCACCGACCCAAAATCGCCCGGGAGCCGATTTCGCGCACGGCGCCTGTCGCAACTGAAACCTATCCCGAAATTTCAGGCCGGGCGGAGGAAAAAACTGCAATTCCCAAAACTTTCGTCCAAATGACGGCAGCCGCACCCAGGCCACCGGTGCAATTCGACTGCCGATCGAATCAACGGTTCAGGACGCGGATCACGGGAGGCAAAATGGCTTGCGGACGCGGGTCCAGGATAACCCCGCCAGTCGATTGCCACACATCTCCGACGGATGGCAAGACCGTTCCGCGGTGATATGTCCGCCGCTGGAGGTTGCCCCACACGTGCAGCGGACGATAGGGCCGCAATTCCACAGGGGTGGCCTGGATCATTGGGCGTATCTCCGGCGGAGCAATCATCCGGGGATACCAGCCAGGCTCCTGGCCGAATGACGTCAAACAGGACACCGTGGTCAGAAAAAAAGCAGTCGCTATTGTCTTCAAGGCTGAATGGATCATGGTTGGGGGCCTCATCGTGTGAACTCGGGGTCTGCCGGGGATCGTGGTCTGCCGGGGATCGTGGACCACAGCAAACATCGAAAATAACGGTCAGCCCGACGAATGCAAATGGAATGCCAAGATTGAGGGAAAAAGCAGTTCTGAGCGGAAAACAGTGGCAAATCCGCCAGGGTGGGATTTGATAGACAAACCGGAAAACCTGTTGATGTGCAACACTCCGGAATCGGATTCACACCGCATGCGGTCCCCATCCCCGACAAAAATCGGTTGGTTGGGCAGTTCTTGACAGGACCAACCCCGTCGCGGGCCGACACGATCCGGTTAGAGCATGGTTGAGCCCATTCTGTGACGAATTGGCCAGAGTCGCTATTTTGGACGGGCGGGACGGTTAGACAAAAACGCGGATATTCGGTTTATTGAAGCATGGGATCAAGCCATTTTGACGAAACGGGTCAGGCCCGCATGGTGGACGTTTCCGCGAAACCGGAAACCGTGCGTTCGGCAACTGCTTCGGCTCTCGTTACCATGTCGGCCATAACGGCAGACACAATTGGTGGTGGGGCAGAATCAAAAAAAGGAGACGTGCTGCAAGTGGCCCGAATGGGTGGGATCGCTGGCGCCAAACAATGCGCAAGCCTGATTCCGCTTTGCCACCCGGTCCGGATGACTGGCATCACAGTCGATTTTGAATTCGTTGACTTGCAGACGCTGCGGATTGTTGCGACGGTCGATGCTGTTGACCGGACGGGTGTGGAAATGGAAGCCTTGTCGGCAGTGAGCGCGGCGGCGTTGACCGTTTATGATATGTGCAAAAGTTTGGATCGCGGAATGGAAATCCGGGCAATTCGCCTGGAATCCAAAAGCGGAGGAAGGAGCGGAGACTATCGACGCCAGGGCTGACAATTGTGAAACGCTACCGGGCTCGGGGGATGATGCCCTCGCCATGATCGCGGGTTCCGTCCGGGAGGGACTTGCGCAAGTCGAAACGTTGCTGCGGGAGGAATTGAATCCGGACCAGCCCTGGTTGGCGGCGCTGCTCGGCGACGTTGCACGGATGGGTGGCAAACGGGTCCGGCCACTGATGACGCTGCTGTTCGGTGATCTTGCCGGTGGGATCAGCGACAGGCATATTCCGGCCGCCGTGGCTTTTGAAATGGTTCATGTCGCGACGCTGGTCCATGATGACATCCTGGATGGGGCCGAAATCCGGCGCAACCAGCCTGCGTTGCACAGGGTGCACGGAGATCACAGTGCTGTTCTGGCAGGAGACTATCTGTTTACGCGGGCGTTTTCCGTGGCCAACCGGTGTGGATGCGTCGGCGTTTTGAACGAATTGGCGCGGGCCAGCAGCGAAGTCTGTTCGGGCGAAATCCGCCAGAATTTTTCGGCCGGTGACTGGCAATTGTCTTTGGCGGACTACGAAGCGATTGTTGCGGCAAAAACCGCAAGCCTCTGTCAGGGTGCCTGTCGCAGTGGCGTGTTGCTGGCGAACAGCACACCCCCCGATAGCGGAAGGGCGCAAGCCCTCCGGTCCCCAGGCAAAACCGAATCCCCCGATAGCGGAAGGGCGCAAGCCCTCCGGTCCCCGGGCAAAACCGCCGATCAAATCGATGCGGCCGGTCGCTACGGCGCCCATTTGGGAGTCGCCTTTCAGGTCATCGACGACTGCCTCGATTTGACCGGTCATGAAGAACTGACAGGCAAAACGCTGGGGACCGATGCCGAACGGGGAAAGCTGACGTACCCGCTGATCCATGCCTTAGCAGTGGGCGGTGCCGAAAGCCGACTGCTGAAAGAATGCCTGATGTCGGGCGATCCGGAAGGTAGCAGCGAAATTGCCCAGCTGGTCATGCGACTGGGTGGCGTCCAGGCGGCCCATGATTTTGCCGCCGGCCAGTTAAAGGCAGCCGTTGACGCCCTCAGTGTTTTTCCCGACGGCGATTCGAAAACTGCCCTGGTTCGGCTGGCCGAGTTCGTTGGTTGCCGACAACGATAAAAACGCGTCCAGGTTCACCAGCTAACAACGGCAATAAACAGCGGCCAAAAACAAACCCAGCCCGCCGGCTTATTCGATTTCCGTCCGCAAATCCCTGCGAATCTGTTCGCGCCAGGGAGCGGCGACATCTGCCTGACTGGCGAAATCGTCCCACTGCCTGACCGCAGTGCGGACTTCGCCGATAATGGTCTCGGCCCGGCCACGCTTCATGGAAGCCGTTTCGGCACAAGCCCGGAAATCCTCCATGGAAAACCCGTCCCGTTTACCGTTCAGGCTCATCTGGTGCGTCGAGGTCCAGGCACCCGCGGGGTTGTAACTGTAAGTCATGTCAAAGGCCGGCGCCAGGGACCATCCGCCTGATTTGTCCATCAGAAAAGCGATATTCTT
>JBGSVU010000754.1:0-2755 GCA_041752775.1 Pirellulaceae bacterium
GACCGGCCCGCATCACCGGCGTCAAGGTTCGCGGCGATGCGCTCTATCGCGCCCCGGCAGTGGTCCTGACCACGGGCACGTTTCTTCAGGCGATCATGCACACGGGCGAAGCCAAAACAGCCGGCGGGCGGGCGGGCGAAGGGACTTCGGGCGGAATTTCCGGAGCCCTGCAGCAACTCGGTTTCCGCCTGGAACGTTTCAAAACCGGAACGCCGCCGCGGCTGAATGCGCGGACGATCGATTTTTCACAAACCGAAATCCAGCCCGGTGACGATGCGCCGCAGCCTTTTTCCTTTCTCACCGACAACCTCAATGTCCAGCAAATCCCCTGCTGGATCACCTACACCAACGCTGAAGTTCACTCCCTGATCGCGGCCAACCTGGCGCGGGCCCCGATGTACAGCGGGCAAATCAACTCGCGCGGACCGCGCTACTGCCCATCGATCGAAGACAAAATCGTGCGGTTCGCCGACAAGGACCGGCACCAGCTGTTTCTGGAACCGGAAGGCCGCGCGACCGGAGAAGTCTACGTCAACGGGATTTCAACCAGCCTGCCCCGGGACGTCCAGGACCAGATGATGCGGCTGATTCCCGGTTTGCAACAGGCACGGATCATGCGCTACGGTTACGCCGTAGAGTATGACTTTTGTCCTCCCGACCAGTTGCTGCCCACGCTGGAAACAAAAACCGTGGCCGGGCTGTATTTTGCCGGACAAATCAACGGCACCACTGGTTACGAAGAAGCCGGCGCCCAGGGGCTGATCGCCGGAGCCAACGCCGCGCTGAAACTTCGCGACGGCAGCGAACTGGTGATCGGCCGGGACGAGGGTTACATCGGCGTGCTGATCGATGACCTGGTGACCTGCAGCGTCGATGAACCGTATCGCATGTTCACCAGCCGCGCCGAGTACCGGTTGATGCTGCGCCAGGACAACGCCGACCGCCGTCTGACAGCGCGCGGCGACGGGCTGGGGATGATCGATGCCGCGCGGCGCGAACGGCTGGAGAAAAAGGAAGCCGCGATCCGCCTGCTGGGAGAACAGCTGTCGGCGCTGCGGGTCGAATCCGTCAGCATGGCACAGTATCTGCGTCGACCGGAAGTCGAGTGGCCGCAGATGGTTCAGGTCGCACCGGAGTTGGGCCAGTTTTCGCCGGAGGTTGTCGAGCAGGTGATTTACGACATTCGTTATGCGGGTTACGTCGCGCGGCAACAGATCGTGGTCGACCGGCAAAAACGGCTCGGGCAAAAAAAGATTCCGGCGACGTTTGATTACGCTGCCATCCACCAGCTGCGTTCCGAAGCCCGTGAAAAACTGACCCGCTTTCGCCCCGTGACGCTGGACCAGGCCCAGCGAATCAGCGGCATCACTCCCGCCGACCTGACGCTCGTGATGCTGCATCTCGAAAATGGCAACCGGAATTCCGGCCGAAATGAACAGGCTGCCAGCGACGCGTGAAGCCCGGGCCTGTCCGGGATCGACCGTTCGGTTTGCAGAAGACAGGGTCGCGGTTCCCCGGGCGATGGCGTCCTATCCGGCGGGAACCGGGGCAGAATCCGGCTCCAGTTGCCGATGAAAAAACCGGGCGGCAAAAGTCGCGACTTCACCGGTCGATTTCAGATTCAGTTTGGTTTTCACATTCCGCATGTAGGTGTGGACCGTATTGATGCTGACATCCATCCCGACAGCAATTTTCTTTGTGGAATCGCCATTCGCCAGCCGTTCCATGAACTCGCGCTCGCGGACAGAAAGTTTCCGGATCTGGTCGGGAATCAGCAAATTGAAAGTGCAAACAGCCAGCTCGGGGTTGCCAATGGCCCAGATCCAGATGCGATAGCGCAGGCCGTTGCGGGATTCGATCTCGACCATGTGGCGTTCGTGGAGGGTTGCCGTGCGGGAAAAGGCCGCCTTGAAGCGTTCGTCGTCGCCCGGAATCATGTTCGACCATCCCAGATCACCCACCTGGGTCTTGATCGTGTGATTGCTCAACCACCGGACGACGCCGTTCCAGTCACAGATTGCCACAAAGGCATCGCCAGGACGCAGACATCCCGTGGTGGAATCATCACCGGATTGTGTTTTTTTGTGATGGTCGGGCATTGCAACAATCGGTTAACTTCTTTCCGGCGGCAGACCTGACAGCCCGTCCCGTTCCACAGCCCGGCAGGTTGTGCCACGGACCAGTTGCTGACTGCCGTTCGCCTGACCGCAGTGTGCCTGTCCCATCGTAACCTCCGAACAAGGATTTGAGCATCATGGAAATTTCAGAAATCCGCATGACGTTGTCAACCGCTGCCGATTCGCTGGTCGCTGCCTGGTGCAGCGTCTCGTTCGATCATCAACTGGCGGTTCACGATCTGCGGGTGATCCGCCAGGAGGAGCGGCTGTTTGTGGCCATGCCCAAACGGCGGGCGACCGGGCGATGCGAGAAATGCAGCGCCAAGAATGTCGTCACGGCGGCGTGGTGCCAGAATTGCGGAAACCGGTTGCCCGCCCTGACGCGTTCCCGCGAACTGCGTGTGGCGGGACATTGCGACATTGCCCATCCGCTGACCAACGATTTCCGGACGCTGCTGGAACAGCAGGTTGTCGAGCGGTACCGGGAAGAAGCCTCGCGGAAGGTACCCCGACCGCGAGTCTGTCCCCACGGGTAGTGGTCTGTCAAGCTCAAGAATTAGGGTACGATGGACGTCCTCGTCCGTCGTACGTTCACCACAACCCTAAGTCTTAATCTGGACAAGACAGTAGTATTCCGT
>JBGSVU010000755.1:0-4523 GCA_041752775.1 Pirellulaceae bacterium
AGGGATGCCAGCTGGCGCTGCAAATCGCGGTCGTTCTGCCCCTGATAGGCCGAATAAAACATCGTCGGTGCAGCCCGACTGCCGACGTCGATCGCAACCGAGTCGTCCTGCATCTGTTGCACGTTGTGCAGCAGGCGGGTCCGGCTTTCGCACAACTCCGCGAGAGACTTGTACACCGGAGGCAGCGAGGTTGCGATGACGAAGCGGATGATGTCGTTGGGTTCCAGTCGCTGGGCCTTTTCCAGCACTTCCAGGCCTTCTTCCGCACGTCCTTCTTCCCGCAACAGGTAACCGAGATTGCGCCAGGCAGCAACGGCGCCCGGATCGCATTCGACAGACTGCTGGTAACAGCGAATGGCTTCTGCCCGTTGCCCGGCATCCTGCAGTGCATTTCCAAGATTGTTCCAGGCATCGGCAAAATCAGGTTTCAGCTGTAACGCCTGCCGAAAACAGGCAATCGCTTCCGGCAACTGTCCATTCTCATGCAGCGCCGAAGCCTTGCGGAAATGCTCGACGGGATCGTTCGCGACCAGGCCTGAAAAAGCCGGATTCGCCTTTTCGTGATCGGGAAAAGCAATCTGCGGATCGACTTTCAGCCATCCCGGCGTCGACTGGGCGACCGAGGGTGCAACGTCTTCCGGAGGAACGACCCAAATCGTCTGCGCACTGTCGTCCGCCGGCATCGGCCCCGAAAGAAACGGCGACCGGACGCCAGGCAGAACCTGAATGTCAAAAATTTCCTCCACGCCGGTATGAAACTGCAACGCCGCCACCGATTGACCGGTCGCCAAATCAATCACACCCACGCCGCATTTCAGCTGATCGCGCCGTTCCGCGATGGGAACACCGCCGAAGACCGCCGTCTCGCGAATCCGGGAAAGTCCGACAAAAGCAAATTGCCCACAAAAGGCCAACCCGCGCGTGTATCCAGGCAACTCCGCAACCGTCTCGCGCCGGCCAGTTTTCAAATCGACAGTGACCAACTGGCCCCGGCCCGAATCGAGGACCCACAACCGTCCCTGGTACCAGCGCGGCGAATGCGGCATGGCCAGGCCGTGCGTCACAATTTCATTGCTGGCGACATCGACAATCACTCCCGATTCGGACTTCGTTGGCCGCCATCCGCCAGCCGTGTCCACTGTCGCCATCGCTGTTACAAATCGGGGATGGCCATCGCAGATCGCCATGCCGTTCAGGTGACAGCGGTCTTCGGCAGCCAGTCCGGAAATGAACTTTGGTTTCCAGCGCGGCACGAAACTGAAATCGTCGTGCAAACTCACGAGACAGGAAAAAAGCGTATTCACAGCCCACAGCGTATCCCCGGCCCAGGCCATCTCATGAATGTGAATGCTCCCGGTCACCAGCGAGTTCCGGGCCAGAAAACAGGCATCAAATTTTCCCGGCGGATCAATTCTCGCCGCCAGCTCGTGAGCACCCTTCAAAAACCAGACCTGATTCCGGGTGCCGACGGCCAGCTTTTGCGGATGCGCCGCAACACCCATCACCTGCTCGAAATTGTAAAAAGCCATGTCCAGCGCGCCGTTGCATCCGGAAAACGCGGCCAGCTTGCCCGCCTGGTAGGTCGAAACCAGCAGGCTGGACCGGCAGTGTTGCAAAATCTCCGGAAACTGCGGCGAATGTTCAAACCGGACTTCCCGCAACGTTGCGGCCGGTGGCGCGTCCTGACCCGTGGTGGGTTCGCCGCCTTCATTCATTGAATTCAATTCCTGCAGCTCCGTTTTTCAAGTGAACTGGTGCGAAAAAAAGACTGGGAGTCTGTCCCCAATGAAGTCGGACGGATACGGCCATTCCGCCACGCGTGCCTGGTGCGGGACAAAGGAGGCCCATTCCAGCACTTTTCTGGCAGACGCAGCAGGTGTGGGGCCGCGAGTCCCATCGAGCATGACTCGCTGCCTTATTCCCAAACCCTGTCGCCGGGCTGCCAAAACTAACGTAGCGGCCTGAAAAATTCTCAGACTTCGACCCGCAGTTCTTTCGCCCTAAAACCGGCAAACCAGCTGTCGCGATCACTGGTGTTGTCTCGCGTTACTTCACTTGCCGGACGCAGAATGTTGCTCTCATCACCGTCCGGCACCGCAAGCGCTCCGGCCAGTGCCAGTCCGTCCGGAATCAGGTCGTCCGGTACGCGCTGCAGCGCCGAGTGGGTCCCCCGTTCCGAATCGGAAGCGGATCCCAACATCCCCGACGTCAGCGGACTCCATGCCAGCCCCGGTTGAGCGGCGCTCGCGACACTGCCTGCATCCGTCGATGCACCGTCGCCGTTGGGTGCCGGGGAATATGCCGGGCTCTGTCCCTGCGATTCGTCCGGCGACTGCGGTGCCATCATCATCGCCTGCGGTGATCCCTGCGTCACGGCAGCGTTACGCAATGTCCAGACTTCACGCCCGTTGGCTGTACTGGTCGCGGTAAACACCAGTTGCGATCCGGCCGAAGTGAAACTGACCGGAGACGAATTGCCGCTGCCAGTTAAAATGTCAGCGACCATCTGCGTACCAAAGAAGAACCCGTTGCTGCGCCACGGCTCGAATCCATTGACCCCGTTGCTGGCGGCAAAGTACAACATCCCGCTGTGCAGCGCAAACTCCTGCGGCTGGGAACTGGCTGCACCCGGATTGATATCCAGCACCAGCGTCGTCCCTGAGGGCGCCGAGTTGCTGCGCCACAGTTCCGTCCCCGTCGCCGGTTCGAACGCCGAAAACATCAGCGTCCCATTCATGTTCGTCAGCCCCGTCAAATAGGACGATCCGGCACCCGGGTTGATGTCCTTGATCAGCACGGTTCCAAAGAACCCGGCATTGCTGCGCCACAGTTCCCGTCCGTTGACGCCATCAGATGCGCTGAACAGCAGATTGCCCCGGAAATTGGCAAACGAATTCGGGTCACTGCTGGCCGCGCCCGGATTGATGTCCCGGATCAGGATCGTGTTTGCTGCGGGCCCGGTACTTTTCCACAATTCGCGTCCGGCAGTGCCGTCATTGGCGGCGAAAAACAGAATTCCGTTGGCGTTGGTGAACTGCCCCGGATTTGAACTGGGGGCACCCGGCCGAATGTCCTTGATCAAAAACGCATTCAACTGGTTGTCGCTGGTCCGCCACAACTCATTGCCGTTGATCCCGTCGTCAGCGCTGAAGAACAGCCGGCCCGAAACATTCGTCAGGTTTTGCGGACTGGAACTGTTGGGACCGTTGCGGATATCGCCGATCATCGCCGTGTTGCCAGCCGAGCCGTTGCTTTTCCAGAGCTCCGTGCCGTGAATGCCATTGTTGGCGCTGAAAAACAGCGTGCCATTGACATTGGTCAGCTGGGACGGATTGGAGGAAGCCGAACCGAACTGGATGTCCAGCACCTCGATTGTACCCGCTGCGGTGCCGTCGCTCTTCCAGAGTTCGCGGCCATTGGTTCCCACAGCACTGAAATAGAGCGTGCCATTGACGTTGGTCAGGTTTTGCGGCACCGATCCTGAGGTTCCGGCCATGATGTCGCTGACCAGGAATGTGCCACCCGGAGTGCCGTCACTCATCCAGAGTTCCCGCCCATAGCTGGGATGAAAGGCCGAGAAAAAGACCATTTCATTGACCGTGACGTAACTCTGTGGGGACGAAAAAATGGTCCCTGACACGATATCGATCACACCCAGATCTGTGGGAGGCGTCGGTGCGACAACCCCCGTTCCGGAGACGACGCCGGAAAAGACGCCTGCACCCAGCACGCCCCGAATGGTGACTCCCGGCCCGGCCACACCGGGTCCGGCAACGCCCGGAACGGCCACCGGTTGTTCACCCCCGCCGTCCATCGACCACAACTCGAGACCATTGGTACCATCATTCGCGCTGAAAAACAGCGTGCCGTTAATGTTGGTCAGGTTCCTGGGGAAGTCGTATGCATTTCCCGGACGAATATCCTGGACCATTCGGGTTCCCTGGACCGTTCCATCGCTTTTCCACAACTCATAGTTGGTGGAAGGCGTCGTGGCAATGAAAAAGAGCGTCCCATTGACGTTAGTCATGTAAAAGGGGTTTCCCGACGCTGAACCCGCGCCAATATCCCGGACGATGGTGGTTCCGGCATGGGTGCCGTCACTCTTCCACAATTCGGAGCCATTGGTTCCATCGTTGCTACTGAAAAACAGCGTGCCGTTCACATTGGAAAAACCAAAGGGGTAGGCACTTGTAGTTCCGGGGTTAATGTCCCGGACCAACGTTGTCCCGCCGGAGGTTCCATCACTCTTCCACAGTTCGTTGCCGCTGGTTCCGTCATTGGCGATGAAGAACAGCGTTCCATTGACGTTGGTCAAATTGCCGGGATAAGAGCTTGTGCCACCTGGGTTGATATTCTGGACCATGGTGGTTGAATTGCCATCGCTGCGCCACAATTCGTACCCATTGGTTCCGTCATTGGCGCTAAAGAACAGCGTCCCGTTGACGTTGGTGAAGCCAGACGGACCTGATCCGCCGGAAGGATTGACGTTCAACAGGAACGTGCCAGCCGAAGTGCCATCGCTG
>JBGSVU010000756.1:0-8877 GCA_041752775.1 Pirellulaceae bacterium
CGCCGCCTTTGATCATGATTCCCCGCCGTGCCGCGCGACCCAGTGCCACGCTCAGCGTCAGTGGAGTCGCCAGTGCCAAAGCACAGGGACAGGCCACAATCAGCAGCGCCACAGCGTGATCAACCGCGCGCTCCGAACCGGCCATCCACCACGCCCCCAGTGTTCCCAGCGCCACGACAATCACGACGGCCACAAACCAGCCTCCCGCGCGATCCGCCCACTGCACAATCTGTGGGCGGTCGGCCGCCGCGGCCTGGACCATTTTCAGAATCGCACCGAGACGGGTTGTTTCGCCTGCCGCTGTCACTGCCACGATGACCGGCGAGCGAACGTTCAACGTACCGGCTGCCACAACATCATTCACGATGCGCAAAACCGGTTCCGATTCGCCCGTCAGAATCGATTCGTCCAGCAGCGACTCACCTTCCACGACCACTCCGTCCGCAGGCATCGTCTCGCCGGCCCGTACGCGAATCTGGTCGCCCGCCTGCAGCAGTTCGGCCTGCACCTGAACAACTTCACCGCCCCCGATTCGCCAGGCAAACGCTGGTGTCATCCGGTAGAGCATTTCAATCGAGTCCGCCGCACGCCGCTGTTGCCGATACTGCACATAACGCCCGACCAGCAACAGAAAAACCAGCATACTGAGCGAATCAAAATAGATTTCACCCCGGCCCGTGACCGTATTGACCAGCCCCGCGATTCCGCCCACTCCCAGTCCCAGCGCCACCGGCAGGTCCATGTGCGGCGTTCGCGTCCGAATGGCCGCGACAGCGCCCTGAAAAAAAATCCGCCCCGGCCACAGCAGCGACACCAGCCCGACCCCGCAACTGGCCATCCGCAGCAGCCACAAATGCGAAGCCTCCATCGTCGAAAACAGCCCAAGGTACAACGCTGTCGCAATCAGCATATTGTTCCCGGCCGCCGCACCGGCAATTCCCAGGCGGATCAGATGCTGGCGGTTTTCGCGCGTCTCCGCCACCGCTTCCTGTCCGGGTGTAACCGGTGTCGCCCGATATCCCAGGCTGCCCAGTGCCCGCACGATCTCCGACAGGCGGTTTTGCCCACTGTTCCAAACCAGTGACCCCGTTCGCCGACTCCAGTTGACCGAGCAGCGTTCGACACCCGGACAGATTTTTCCGATCCGTTCAATTAACCAGACACAGGCGGCGCAATGAATTCCCTCCACCGCCAGCATGATCTCATGACGGCCATTGCCCAAATCCACCGCATACCGCCCGATAAAACCCGGCGCGTCAAAACCGGCCGGATTCAGGTCGCTGTCGGTTTCACTTTCCGGACGTTGACGCTCCGTAGCGATGCGGTACCACGCTTCCAGTCCGTTGTCGTGGATCAAAGTCCATGCGGTGCGACATCCGTGACAACAGAACTGGTGTTCGTCGCCGACAACCACCAGACCGGCCGGAACGACCAGCCCACAGTGGGAACATTCGTAACGGGCCGGCGGTGAACCGCCCGGAAAAACGGTCCCCGCGCCCGGGCCGCTGTCCGCAACCGCATTGGCCATCGGTTTACTCTCCGTTCGCAGTCGTGGCGGAACAACAACAGGGCAGCCTGCCATGATCCACCTGTTTCAGATTCCCGGCCGCTTCTTCGGCACTCGTCGAAACCGCAACGGGCATCGATCCGGCCAGCACAACCGGAGCCCGGAACATCATCGTGTACAGCCCCAGCCCGATCACCAGACAGGCGGTCACGACCGGCAGATTCAGGTTCACACGCGGCACAAAACTGCCTGCTCCGACAACCATGACAGCCAGCACCGGAACCGTTCCACTCCAGAACACGACCATCGTCAATGCACCCCACAGCGGATTGGCCGTTCCCGCTGCCGTGATCGCAAAAACGTACAGCCATCCGCACGGCATCAGGCAAGTCAACACGCCGATCCCCAACCCGCGCCAGGCCGCCGACTGCCGCACAACCCGGCGCATCAGCGGTTGCAACATCCGGGTCAACCACGATCCATGGGCAACCGCTCCTCCCATCCAGCCCCATTGCCGCGCGAGTGCCATGACCCCGACGACGACCATGGCAATTCCCGCTCCCCACGTTGCGGCACGCTGGAACCCGGCCAGCCCGGCACCGAGATTGACCGCCGCGCCCATGCTGCCAGCCAGAAAACCGGTCAGGGCATAGGTCACCAGCCGTCCAAGGTGGTAGTTGGCCATTGCGATCCAGTTGATTCGCCGGGCAGAAGCGGGAGATTTTCCGCTGTCGCATTTGCCGTCACCACACAAACCCGCCATCAGTGCGAATGGACCGCACATTCCCGCACAATGCAAACTGCCGGTGAGGCTGGTGACGAATACGGTGGTGAGAAGTGCAAACATGGGTTACCTGCGGGGATCGGCATAACGGAATTTTTTCTGTCCCAGCAGTTCCCGGTCCAAATCGTGTCGCTGTGACTCAAAGAAATGATCTTCTCCGCGATCGGCCCGCACATCGAACTGCCATTTGCCTGGATGAGCCAGACGGACGCTGCCCACGTAGCCGCCCGCACCCTGACCGGACAGGGCCACCGAAAATTTTTCCGCGGCCCTGCCGCAATGAAACATGTCCACCGCTACCGTGGCATCATCGACTGGCGCGCCGGTTGCGTCGCGCACATCGATTTGCACCGTCACTTCTCCTGCCCGGTTTTCGACTGGCCGAAGGGAAATCGCGGCCACCCATCCCAGTTTCTGGCTGGCCACAATCTCCGCGTGGTAACTGTCCCAGCCGATTGCCCGGGTGTCGTAGTCCTCGATCACGGCGTGTGAGGGATCGTTGCTGGTCATGGTAATCGCGATCGCCCACAACACCGCCTGAATGGCGAAGAAGCCGATGATCCCTCCGGTCCAGAGCCATTGCGCCCTGCGCTCGCGAGCCGCCATTTCCCCCGTCATGTGTGTCGAATGCATCAGCGTGGCCCCAGCAGTTTGAATTCCAGTTCCCGCCGGTTTCCGTCGCTGGAAAGAACTTCCAGCACGCAGTCGGCCCGTCCCCGGCTAAACGTATTTTCGTCGGTCAGGATCTCAACGTGCCAGGTTGAACTTTCGCCCGGATCCAAATCCCGGTCCGCTTCCCGCAACCGCAGCTCGATCCCCCCGGGCTGCACGGACTTCAGATCGTAGGTTGCCGGTTCGTGAGAACGGTTGGTCAGTTTCAGTCGCATCAGGTTGCGGATGCGGGATTCCCCGTCGCCTTCGGCCGCGACCCGGCTCCATGGATTGCCGACTTCGCGCATCATGACCGCATCAAAGGACTGTTTCGACATCAGCACGTACAGGAACAGTCCAAAAATGACCGACAACAGCGCGGGATAAACCAGCAACCGCGGGCGAAAGCCGCTTTTCATGCCGCGATCGTTTCGCTGACTGCTGTAGCGAATCAGGTTGGGCTGGCGACCGATCTTGTGCATGACTTCGTTGCAGGCATCGATGCACTGGGTGCAGTTGATGCACTCCATTTGCAGGCCTTTGCGAATATCGATACCGGTCGGGCAGGTCGTCACGCACTTGTGGCAGTCGATACAGTCGCCGAGCACAGGCAGCGAACCATCCCTGTTTTTTTTCATCTTGCCCCGCGGCTCGCCCCGCGCCTGGTCGTAACTGACGATCAGCGAAGATTCGTCCAGCAACACCGACTGGAAGCGTCCGTAGGGACACATCAGGATGCAGATCTGCTCGCGGTAGAAGCAGAAATCCAGCATCATCGCGAGGGTCGCCACAGCGACAATGATAAAGGGAGCCGGATGCTGGAATGGCGACTGGGTGACCCACTGGCTGAGCCGTTCGACGCCGACGAACCAGGCCAGAAAAGTATTGGCGAGATAGAAACAGGCGAGAAAGTAGACCGGGTATTTGAGCCAGCTGCGCCAGGCCTCGCGTTCCTTTTTGACCTGTCCGCCGCGACCGGAAGTCCCATCAAAAAATCGCTCAATCGGACGGAACAGAAACTCCATGTAGACCGTTTGTGGACAGGCCCATCCGCACCAGACCCGTCCAAACAGCGCGGTGATGACAAAAACGGACAGCAGCGATCCCACCATCAGCAGCGCGACCAGCAAATTGTCGGTGGGCAAAAAAGTGTAGCCAAAAATCGTGAACTGTCGCGCGGGAACGTCCAGCAGAATCAGGGGTTTGCCGCCGACCTTGAGAAAGGGCACGATCGTGAAAATGGCGATCAGAACCCACGCCACGATCCGACGCCAGTACAGCCAGAAGCCGTGGCTGAGCGTGGGCTTCAGCCAGCGGCGGCTGCCGTCCCGTTCCAGTGTCGAAAGGACATGCTCTTCGGGTTTCAGAATCGAGTCAGACATCGGGTGGTTCATGGGTTCGGTGGCCAGTCGGCGAAGGACGGCTCGGTCCGGCGTAGCGGCGTTGTTGCTGTCAGTTTTCTGGCCAGGGTGGAATCGGGTTGCCTTCCGGTGGCCGGCCCGGTTCGTTCTTGCCGCGCAGAGTCGCAATGTAGGCTGCCGTCAGCACGGTGATATTGGGATGCGAAAAACGCTTGCCCCAGGCGGGCATGGCACCGTTGGCCGCACCGTTGTCGATGACTTTGGCAATGTCTTCGAGCGTGCGAACGTTTTTCCAGGATTCATCCGTCAGGTTGGGACCCACGACGCCTTCGCCATTCGCACCGTGACAACTGACGCAGTTGGTCTGGTAGGTCACCATGCCGACTTTCAGGTAGTCCGGTTCCTTCATGTATTTCAGAATCGTTTCCTGGTCGGGTTTCAGTTCCCCGATTTCAGCAAAGCGGAGATTGAAAATCCGCGCCGTCTGGTTGTTATACTCATCGTGAATCGTGCGACCGGTGCCGAGATGAAACCAGGCCCAGTAAGGCAAACAGAACAGTACCGTCAACCCGAACAGCCATTTCCACCATCCCGGCAGCGGATTGTCGTACTCCTGAATGCCGTCGTAGGAATGGCCTGCCATCAGCTCATCGGTTGCCTGGTCCGCAGCGTGATGGTCAGCAGGTGAGTCGGATTTGTTGATGACAATTTCATTCATGACGGGGTACCTGAGGTTGGTCGGACAGTACGATGTCGGCGTGTGAAGATGTGATTCGCCGGTCCATCACCAGGGTTCGAATGGTGACTGCTGCAAAGACGCCGAGAAAAATCAGCAAGGCGGCTTCACCAAACAGCCCATAGTGCAAGTGGCTGAGGATTTCCTTGATCATTGTTGAGACTCCGTGAGAGTGGTTCCCGGAGCGACGCCGGTCGTTCCGGCCGGGGACGGATCGGCCGTGGCCGCTGCCGGTTCTGTTTCCGGTTCTGCTGTCGTCGAATCCGGACCGGTTTCGGTTGCAAAATAGTCGGTGCCCAGCCGTTGCAGATAGGCGATCATGGCGATCACTTCGGTGTCTGCCAGATCGATTTCCTTGCCGTCTGAATCGATAACTTTGGGTGACTGGGTCGGGTCCTGTGCGATCCAGTCGGCCACAATTTTGTGAGCCTGTTCGTGGGCCACCTGTTCGGCGTTGTCCAGCACGTCCTGGGGGTAAGGTGCCCCCAGCCATGCCGCCGCCTGAACACGCGCGGGAATTTCCCTGAAGCGCAACCTGCTGGTTTCCAGATAGGAGTAGGGAGGCATGACGGATCCCGTCACCGATTCCGCCGGATTGCGGAAATGCTCCAGGTGCCACTGGGTGGACTGCCGTCCGCCTTCGCGAGCGAGGTCGGGACCGATTCGTCGCGAGCCCCACTGGAACGGATGGTCGTAGATGAACTCGCCCGGTTTGGAATACTCGCCGTAACGTTCGGTTTCGGCAAAGAACGGACGAATCTGTTGCGAATGACAGTTGTAACAACCCTCGGCGACGTACAAATCGCGTCCCGCCAGTTCCAGCGGCGTATACGGTTTGACGGTGCTGATGGTCGGAACGTTGGAACGGATCAGAAAGGTCGGAATCAGTTCCAGGGCCGATGCCAGCAACACTGCGAACGTCACCCAGACGGTAAATTTGATCGGCATCCGTTCCCAGACCCGGTGCCACTGCATCTGTTGCCAGACGTCGAGCTTTTTGCCGACATCCAGTACACCGTCGATACGGGGCTGGGGCGGCGGTGGATCGACGTAGCCTTTGGCCAGCGGTGCTGCCGAAATAACCGGCACTTCGTACTTTGATGGGCGGGTCCGCCAGGTCATGAACCAGTTCACCGCCATCAGAATCGCACCGGCCATGTACAGGCTTCCACCGAAAATGCGGGCCCACCACAGCGGTTTGACGACGTTGATGGCTTCGATAAAGTTCGGATAGATCGCGTTGCCCGAGGCATCATAGGCCCGCCACATCAGTCCCTGTGTCAGCCCGGCCCAGTAGATCGGTACGATGTAAAGCAAAATGCCCATCGTCCCCAGCCAGAAATGCCACTCGGCCATTTTCTGGCTCCACAGTTTCGTCTGGAACAGTCGCGGCAACAGCCAGTACAGCATGCCGAACGTCATGAATCCGTTCCAGCCCAGTGCCCCCGCGTGCACGTGGGCGATCGTCCAGTCCGTGTAATGCGTCAGACTGTTCACCGACTTGATCGACAGCATCGGGCCTTCGAAGGTGGACATGCCATAGAAAGTGATGCCGACCACGAAAAACTTCAGCACCGGATCACTGGCCACGCGATGCCACGCTCCCCGCAGTGTCAACAAGCCGTTGATCATCCCGCCCCACGAAGGCATCCAGAGCATCAGCGAAAAAAGCATCCCCAGCGACGACGCCCAGGCCGTGATGGACGTGTAGTGCAAATGGTGCGGTCCCGCCCAGATGTAAATGAAGACCAGCGACCAGAAGTGGATAATACTCAGCTTATAGGAAAAAACCGGCCGCTCCGCCGCCTTGGGCAGAAAATAGTACATCAGCCCCAGAAAGGGAGTGGTCAGAAAAAACGCGACCGCATTGTGCCCGTACCACCACTGCATCATCGCGTCCTGGACACCCGCGTAAATCGGGTAGCTCTTGACCAGCGTTCCGGAAAAGACCGGCACGACCAGGTTGTTGAAGATATGCAGCACCGCTACCGTGATCAGCGTGGCAATATAGAACCACAAGGCAACATACATGTGCCGTTCCCTGCGAACGACCAGCGTCATCATGAAGTTGACGCCAAAAAATCCGGCCCACACCAGGGCAATCAGGATGTCAATTGGCCATTCCAGCTCGGCGTACTCCTTGCTCTGCGTAATCCCCAGCGGCAACGTGACCGCGGCACAGACGATAATCAGCTGCCAGCCCCAGAAGTGCAGCCAGCTGAGCGTGTCACTCCACATACGGGCCTTGCACAGCCGCTGCGTCGAGTAATAGATGGCGGCAAAGATCCCGTTGCCCGCAAAAGCAAAGATCGCCGCGTTGGTATGCAGCGGCCGAAGTCGGGCAAAACTGAAATAGGGAATCCCCATACTGGCCATCGGCAACACCAGCAACAGGGCGACAATCAGTCCAACCGTAAAGGCCACCAGCCCCCAAACCATCGTGGCCGTCGCAAACGCGCGAACGATTTTGTCATCGTAGCTGAATCGTTCCAGTCGGCTGGGGGTGGGAGCAGGCAGGGTATCCGAGTCGGTTGAAACAGCCACTTCAGACATTGTTGATTCAGGCTCCGTCGACAGACAATTCACCAGGCGCCAGACACACTCTCCATGAGCGCACCCCGCCGGGCGGTTCGATCAGGCCGAAACACTTGGCACACCCCGTGCCAATTGCGACTGTGCGACGATGTGGCCCAATTCTGACCCGCAATCGACGGCATACACGCAGGTAAAAGAATCGGGGGCCAATACCGGGCGCGCCATTCCGCCCATCCCAACGCAAAGCGTGCCTTTGGGCACATGCCGTGGCCCAGCCCGGGTGCTGTATTCCTGATGTTGGGCCGGATGCGAATTCGCGTCCCGCCTCCGAAGACACAGGATTCCGGCGTTTCCACAATCCACGCCGGAACGGATTGGGGCAGTGCAGTTACCTCGGGACCAGCTGGTCGAACAGCCCCACGTTGGCCCAGCCCGCAACCTGCCAGCCCGCCAGCTGTTCGAAATATTGGCGGACGGTTTCCCCGGGTTCGTTTTTCCAATAGGTGAAAGTGGTCAACACATTGACCTGTTGCGTATACCAGTTCGCGGCACCGGCCTGGGGAAACGGTTTGTCACCGCGCGTGTGCCATGCCGTGAAAGTGGAATCCAGCACAAAAGAAGGATACCGGTCGAAGACGCGGGAGTTGCGGGTCGAAGTGGCTTCGGTGTAAACCTCCATTCCGAATTCGCGCAACAGGGCCTGCTGGTATGCCAGAAAGTTGACGTGCCAGTCGCTGGTGACTTCGGCTGTTCCGTCATAGGCGAGCGAACAACCGGCAGCCATGGGCACGGCCTGGCAACGCCGCAAAACCCGGTAAACTTCGGCCAGTCCTGCCCGCCGGCCAAACAGGTCGTTGATCCGCCGGCATCCAGGAACAGACCCAAGGTACGCGATGACTTCTACCGCACCGGCTCGCCGCAGTGCCTCGGCTCCCTCAATGAAAGTACTGGCCAGGCGTTCCGTAAACAGTTCGGAAGTCAGATCTTCCGCCAGCATCCAGGCGTCAAATGGCATGATCCCTTTTGCCGGATATCCAAAGGGAAGATGAAACAGCACCCGGCGTCCGGAAACGCGATCCTTCAGCCGGTCGACGATGGGTGTGAAACCCTGTTCGTTGATTCGGTACCCCAGTCCAAGCGGATTCTGCGCCGTGGCATTGTGATAACCACTAAGAATTTGACATCGCGTAGTGAGCGGTGAGTTCTGCGTTGGGTTGACGCTGGACCGAACGGAGCCGATGCTCAAATTCTCTGTTCAAGAAGCCCGGTTGATTCGGGTGGTGTGATGGGCCGGGTGAGGTTG
>JBGSVU010000757.1:0-2984 GCA_041752775.1 Pirellulaceae bacterium
GGAAGCAGTTGCAGCAGCAGTCCCCGCTGCATTCGCCAGACGTCGCGCGATGCCGAAAACCAGGAGCGAATTCCCATTTCAGTCGCTGTCACCAGCGCCGCAGAAGCCGCCACAACGATCCAGACCGTCAGGAACCGGTCCCGCCCCATCGCTCCGCCCGCTTCCATCCACGATTGCCACAACCACCCGAACACTGCAAAGATCGCGGAACACCCGACTGCGACCGAACGAAACCCCTGCCAGCTTTCCACCCGCTGCAGTTGTTCGCGAATCAGCCTCAGATCAGCTGCTGCCCGTTCCAGATCCATCGCATCGCCTCCCGGTTTTTATACTTTGCAAAACAAAGTAACTTTGGCCTTCGGTCCTGTCAAGCAACATGTTGCCCCGCGCCCCGCCCTGTCTGCAGCCAGACCAGCGGAATCGGTCTGGAACCAGCAGGAAAGTTGCAAAGATCCCACCCCTGTCCGCGTCCGGATTCAATCCCCGGTACAGGCGTGCGGGCCCTTGCCCCCGCGACCCTGCACTTCTTCCAATGGACTCCCCGACTGCAGGTGAAGCCAGGACCGGTTCCGGCGATTTCCGGATTTCCCTAGACTGAATCGTTCGTCAGGCAGGGCCTGTCGTGGGAAAACGTTTGCCCGCAGTCCGCTGTCGACAGAATTCCATCGGCGCCTCCGGCACGCGAACCCATCCCGTCATCCAGCGGTACTACATGAAAACCGACCTGTTCACATCTGTTTCCTTTGCGGTCGCGATTTGGCTGGCTGGTCTCGCTTCGGCTGCGCCGCAAGACAGCGCGAGGTTGCCAGCCGGTTTTCTCTGGGCCGACGGCAATCAGGACGGATCGGTTTCCCAGCCCGAAATGACCCGTTACCTGACCGACCGGCTGGGTGATGACTCGCTGCCGTTCAGGAAGATCTTTGACGCCATCGACAGTGACGGCGACGGAAAATTGTCCCGGCCTGAATTCGAAGGGCGTCATGCGGTGCTGGACAGATTCATCGGGCCGCTGGAGGAGTTTCCGCCGCCAGCGGACCCTGGAAAAGGCTTCGTGCCATTTCATGGGCTCGACCATCCGCTCGATGACAACGGCATCTACGGTGCAATCTACCATCGTTACATGGAACAGCTGAACCAGCCCGAGGCGTGGGCTGCAGCCGGCTGGAAACGGATGAATGTGCGACGTGTTCCAGCGCAGGCAGCAGTCCGGTTGCCGCAAGCTGACGGGCAAAAACCGGCCCTCGATGAACTTGTTCGCGCAACTCTCGTAATGGGCGGGGGCGGGTCGGACGAAGATTTTTTTACCGGCGGCGCCGTGATTGTCAGCCCGGACGGTTTGGCGGTCACCAATTTTCACATCGCCGAAGCATTCAATGAAAAACTGGTTGGCATTCTGGCTGATGGTCGCGTTGTGCGGGTGATCCGGTTTGTTGCCGGCAACCGCGCGGCCGATGTCGCGCTGGTGCAGCTGGAGGGGAGCGGATTTCCGTGGGTTCCGCTGGCATCCAAAGCTCCGGCGATGGCGGAAGATGTTTTCATGGTGCACCACACGGAAAACCGCTTTTACACTTACGATCGCGGGTATGTGAAACGCTATCCCCTGATTCGCCAGTCCGCATGGATGGAAGTTTCCGCGGACTATGCACCCGGTGGCAGTGGCTGCGGAATTTTCAACACCCGCCACGAACTGGTGGGACTGGTTTCCATGATCATGATGGGTGACGGACCGGCGATAGCTGTCGAGGACATGACGGCTCCTGACGATGCCTGGCCGGATGGGGAGTGGGCTCCCGGTGGCGACGTCTTTGAAATGGGCGCTCTGGTGGTCAAGTTGGCCGTCCCACTGAATGCCATTCAGAATCTGACCAGCGACCCGACGCCTGCAGGTCCGGCCGATGGGGACGGCCTGAGAGCCGCTGGAACCGGGCCCCCGGGGAAGTGACTGCCTTCGGGCCGGAACGCATTCCAGGAAATTCCCATCCCGGAGTTCGCCCCCTTCGCGTCCTGCCAGCCTCATCCACCTTTCTTCTGTTCGGTACCGCCCGTTATTCCGGCCCTCAGGTTTGCCGTGCTGCAACCTGCTCTCCACGTTGCTATGACATTATCCCCCGGACCACTTCTCCATGCACGTCGGTCAGGCGGTACTGCCGCCCCTGATAGCGGTACGTCAGTCGCGTGTGGTCAATGCCGCAGAGGTGCATGATTGTGGCCTGCATGTCGTGAACGTGAACGGGATCAGACGTGATGTTCCAGGCAAAATCGTCGGTCGAACCGAAAACCGTGCCGGGTTTGATGCCACCTCCCGCCAGCCACCAGCTGTAGGCTTTGCCAAAATGATCCCGCCCGTTCGGCTTGTCCGGATCCCCCTGGCCAAAGGGAGTGCGGCCAAACTCCCCACCCCAGACGACCAGTGTGTCATCGAGCATTCCGCGTTCTTTCAGATCCAGAACGAGCGCCGCCGACGGTGCGTCTGTGTCTTTGCATTGCTCTTCCAGCTGCGTATAGAGATTACCATGCTGATCCCAGCCGGAATGCATCAACTGCACAAAGCGGACGCCCCGCTCCAGCAAACGACGGGCAATCAGACAGTTATTGGCATAGGTTCCCTTGTTCAGGGCATCCGGCCCATAACGCTCCACCGTTTTCTGCGACTCATCCGAAAAATCAACCAGGTCCGGAACGCTGGTCTGCATCCGAAAGGCCATTTCGTACTGGGCGATACGCGTATCAATTTCCGGATCGCCGTAGTCGGCCAGATGGGCCCGGTTCATCGCTGCGATGTCGTCCAGCAAAACCCGGCGCGATTCGGCACTCACGCCTGGCGGATTGGCGAGGTAAGGCACCAGGTCCCCTGTGTTGCGAAAGCGGATTCCCTGAAAACGGCTGGGCAAAAAACCGCTTCCCCAGTAGTAATCAAAAAACAGCTGACCACAGGTCTTGCCGCGATCACTCGACGTCATGGCTACGAAGGCCGGCAGGTTGTC
>JBGSVU010000758.1:0-11694 GCA_041752775.1 Pirellulaceae bacterium
GCAGCACTGTCGGCAATCGGCCACTCCGTTCCATCGCGGGAAATAAGCAACGTGTGGTTAGCCAGCGCATGAATGGCTCCCGTGGCGAGAACATCATCGACGGGAATTACGGCGGGTTCCCTGGTTTCTTCATTGACAATCCGAAAGATCTCTTCAATCGGTCGCCCCAGGGCCTCGGACTGTTTCCAGCCTGTCAACCGCTCGGCAACCGGATTGATTCGGGTCACCCGCCGATTCGCATCTGTGGCCAATACGGCATCACCAATGGAATCCAGGGTGATCTGGAGGTTCTGTTCACTTCGTCGCAGTTCCTCTTCCGCCTGACGGCGGCGGGTTACATCCCGGGCTATCGCATAGATCATCCCATCCGGTTGGGGTGTGCAATTCCATGCCAGCCATTTCCAGGTTCCGTCATGACAGTGGTATCGGTTTTCAAAATGCAATGTCAGCTCCCCCGCCGACAACGATTCCATCTCGCGCAGCGTGGCAGCCTGATCTTCCGGATGAACAAACTCGAGAAATGGCCGGGACAGGATTTCTTCCGCTTTCCAGCCCAGCGTACGCGAGAAGGCGGGATTGATCCGGCGAAAATATCCCTGGTGGTCAGCAATGCCAATCATGTCCAGTGACAGGTTGAAAATCTGGTCCCGGTCGTGCTCGGCCTGCACACGTTCCGAAATGTCCTGGGCCGTGCCCAACGTCCCCACCATTTCACCCTGTGGATCGAACAGCGCGGAAACGACCAGTTGAACTGGAAAGCGGCTGCCGTCGCGGCGAACGTAGGTCCACTGCCGCTGTTCGTTGGTTCGCTCTTTGGCCATCGTGGCGAAGACTTCAAATCCGGGAGCCACCGGCCGACCGAGTTCCCGTGAGAGTTCCTCTGCCCGTTGCGCGACTGCCTCAGAATCATGCCAGATCGCAGGTGTCTGATGGCCGACAATTTCCTCCGCCTTCCAGCCCAGCATCCGTTCCGCGGCCGGATTAAAAAACCGTACGATACCGTCGAGGTCGCAGGCAATGATCATGGTGCCCGCGGCATCGACGATGGCCTTCAAATCGAGCGATTCCAGGTGGTTGACTTCTGAGCCGCCCCCAGGGCCATCCCTTTTTACGCCAACATCACCAGACAGCTTTCCGGATAATCGCTTTCCACTCTGGGTCACGGGCAACTCCTTTTCCTGATTGACGATCCTGGTCGCACCAAAAATGATCTGCTGGTCCGTGTTAACACGGTTGTCTGCGATTCAGGCCCGATGATGAAACAGCTCGTTTATGAACGTGACCTCAAAGGGGTTTGATCCACTCTGCCTTTGCAGGGGCCTGACTCGAACGGGACAGATCTCTGGTCCCGACACCTGGAGGCGTCATGGACTTCATGGTCCGTCGAAATTTGCGCTTTGCGACGATACAAAAGACCATCGTAACCTATTCTTTTGAATATCGCGGGATTTTGCCTTTCGTCGGCGGTCGATTCTGCCCGAAGTTCCTCGGGAACGCACGTCCCGACCAAAGGAAATTCCAAATGCCGTCCTATCAATTCCCGCATCGGCCGACAGTCATCTGGAACGTACCTGTTGTGCTGTCCGGAAACCGGGTTTCACGGGCATAAAATCTGGGCTCAGCTCTGTTCAGTCCATCCATCGCGTCCTCGACAACCCGACTGAACTGACTCAGTTACAGAACTGGGCAGGAACTGTTCGACGGCAAAATCGCGACTTTGTCGCGACTTCCCTGCCGATTCAATCCAGAAATGAACCACAGTATTTGCATCCGTACGCGCCCACATAATTGGATTCACGACACGATGGACAGACCTGGAATTCCCTTCGAATAATTGGACTCTCTGCTTTGATGCAACCAAAAAGTCCAGGATTTTTTTTCGCTGTTATCCATTTGCCCCATTCCCCATTTTGAACCTTGTCCGCGTGTGACAGGTCGCCGGACAATGCCAGCTTCATGAGCTGAAGCGAGGACACGGGGCCTTTCAGACCTTCGGGAGATTCGAAGTACCACATTTTTTGATTGTGTACCATTTGCGAAAATTCTCCCGGTTCTGGCGAGACCCCCCTCGTTCTGACGAGAACCACTCTTCGATTTGAATGCCTGAAGATTATCGCGATTCGCATTGCCTCTTCCTAAAGCGTCACCTTAACAATCTAAGGAACATTCTTAAGACAAAAAAGCGGCAAACAGCAGTTTTCAGGAAAAACACCTAATTCGAGTGAGTTTATCCTCCAAAACATGCGTCTGACTCCAGGACATGTACCAGCTTCGCCGTCCTGCCAAATCCCACCACCAGCAACCATGGTCTGCGCATGGAAAACACCCGACAAAAGGGGCACGGCCTGGCCCCAACAACGACGCACCCTGATTTGCAGGAAAGCCACGTGGTCCACGACGCAGCCATTGCCGCGCATCGGCTTGATTCACCATCATGCCGACCATGCCAGAGCCGGCCATGCCTATGACTGTCAGCAATCGCCGCGCGTCGTCCGGTCGCGACGCGTTCACTTTGCAAGAGGCAAACTCCTCAGGGAAAGGGGCGTCACGAAATCGCCCAAAGCACCGAAAAAATATTTCAGCCATGCGCCGATATCCGCGTGGCACTACTCTTTGCCAGTTTTACAGACACGCTCCCACCGGGACAGGCCCGGGTGGTGAGCCGGTCGGGCACGCGAAGTGTTGTAGTTGTCAAACACGCTCCCACCGGGACAGGCCCGGGTGGTGAGCGGGGTGGCCGCGCGGTGCCGTGTAGTTGTCAGACACGCTTCCACCGGGAAAGGCCCGGTGGTGAGCAGGGTGGCCGCGCGGTGCTGTGTAGTTGTCAGACACGCTTCCACCGGGACAGGCCCGGTGGTGAGCAGGGTGGCCGCGCGGTGCTGTGTACGTCACGATACGGGCCGCGCTGGGTACGAGGCCCGTTGCGCTTAGTACGGGTAGTCTGGCGAACGCATTGCAAGCCATGCGCCGGCGGGAGGTTACCGTCCGAGCAGCGCCTCGCGCAACTCGACTTTCCAGGTTCCCTCAACCGGACTGTAAATGCCAAACCCGGCCGCCAGTTCCCAGTAGGCCCATGCCAACTGATTCCTTTCGGCGTACGTTCGTACCGCCCTGGTCCAGGCCACCCGTGAGTCGCAATCTCCCGCGCTGCAGGCGCCAAACTCACCGAGCAGCATCGGCACTGAGTGTGCGGCGGCCCACTGCGCCGCGGTGCGCATCGAATTGGCGATGGCCTGCTGGCTGGTCAGAATCATCCACTCCAGGTCCCTTCCCTTTCTCGTATACAGCCTGCTGAGAACGAACTCGGGTTGCGGGTCTGGCGAGTAGTTTTGCAGGAAGATTTCAGACACCACAAGGTTGGCCGGGAGCGTTGAAAAATCGACGACGTTGTAGGGTTCATTGCCAGTCGTCTGAACTATGAACCCGTAATCCGATCCGTCCGTGGCATGAACGTTGACTTTCAGGAGCAGGGGCCTGTCCACGGTTAAGACCAGACGGTCGGGGCGCGGCAGCCCCTGTCCGTGGTGCAGCTGGAAACCGGCCCAGCCCGACTCGTACCTGATTTTCAGCCCTTCCGTCGCCGGAGTCACCTGCGTCTGCCAGGACCAGTTCTGCCAGTTGTCACCCATAATGAACTCTTTGGCAATCCAGAGCTTTCCGGTTGGCGGAGTCGGAACAATCCATTCGGCTCCCTGATGAGTGAATTCGAACGGCGCATAATAATGAACCGTGGCGATCAGGTTGGGATCGTCGGGTGGAACAAAGGAGGACAGTTCCGCAATCGAATTCCACCCGACCGGCCCAACAATGATCTTGCGGTGGAGATTGGACTGGCGAATGACGTTGACCGCATCCTGCACGTGAACATTCCAGAGTGCCGGAAAATCGTTGAACACGCCATGCGGCTCATTGAGAACTTCAAAACTGACCGAGTCGGGCATGTTGCGATAGCGCCGGGAGATCTGCCGCCAGATGGCAAGTGCCCGGGGGGACTCACTGACCGGATCGTCGTTCAATTCATCGTAGTGATGGTTGTTGATGATGATATTCAGATTCAGGGCCCGGGCCTGGGCGATCACCTGGTCGATACGGCGAAAGAATACGGGATCAATCGTATAGGGAGGCGTGTGGCTGGCGTGCCAGGTCCAGCTGACCGGCAACCGGATTGTATCGAATCCGGCCTCGGCTGTCCTGAGAAAGAAAAGGGGTTCGGCCGTCAGTCCCCAGTCCCCTTCGTTGGGGGCTTCCAGCATGTTGCCGAAATTGATGCATCGACCGAGGCCTGAATCCGGAGGCAGCTGGGCCCATGATGCCCTGTTACCAACCAGCGACAGTAACAGAACCAACCAAAGCACTACAAAACGCGCTGACATTCCCGTTTTCATCGTTCCAGACTCCCTGTCGTGTGTGCGGACGGAGGCTTGGCCACGGGCGCAGGTCCGTTACCTGATCCGGAGAGTGTGATTCGAAACGGGGCAGAATTATCTTCGCAGATATCGCCGGGGCGCGGCAGGGAAGCCCCCGAAAAAAAATTTCCGGAAAACCGGTATTCTGGCCACGGGCACCGATCACGGCCCGGTTCCGCTCCCCAACCTGCAGGGCCGAACGGGTCGCGGCCTATCCACCCATCCGCTCACGCCCCATCCAGTGACGCAGGACAGGGGGAACGGTCACGGTACCGTCGGCATTCTGGTGGTTTTCCAGAATCGCGATCAGGGCGCGACTGAGCGCGATCGCCGTTCCATTGAGGGTGTGCACAAAGTGGGTGCCTTTTTCGCCCGCCTTTTTGTAGCGGATGTTCAGACGACGGGACTGGTAATCGGTACAGTTCGACGTGCTGGTGACTTCGCCCCATTCACCATTTTCGCCGCGACCCGGCATCCAGGCCTCGAGATCAAACTTGCGCCAGGCTGGCCCCCCGAGGTCACCGGTGGCCGTATCGACCACGCGATAGGGAATTTCCAGCGAATCAAACAACTCGCATTCAATCTGGCGCAGCTCTTCATGCATCGATTCGCTTTGGGCCGGTGTCGTGAAGGCAAACATTTCGACTTTGGTGAACTGGTGGACGCGATACAGCCCACGGGAGGCGCGACCGGCCGCACCGGCTTCTGTCCGGTAGCAGTGGCTGATGCCGCAGACACGAAGGGGCAGGTTCGCTTCCTCCAGCGTCATGCCGCTGTACAGTCCGCCCAGCGTGATCTCGGCCGTGCCGACCAGCGAGAGAGACGTGTTGTGAATACTGTAAACCTGAGTCTCGGGCCCACGCGGCATGAAACCGATTCCCTCCAGAATCGAATCCTGGGCCAGGTCTGGCGTGATCGTGGGCAGATAGCCGCGCTGCACAAGCTGCTGAACGGTGTACTGTTGCAGTGCCAGATCGAGCAGGACGAGGTCGCCCTTTAAAAAATAGAATCCGGCCCCGGTCGTTCGGGCGCCGCCTTCGAAATCGATCCAGTCCTGTCGCTGGCCGATTTCCAGGTGATCGAGCGGCTGGAAGTCGAATTTGCGGACGGCTGTTTTCCCCTGGCAAATTTCCAGATTGGCATGGTCGTCGACGCCCACGGGCGCGGCGGGATGAGCCATGTTGGGGATCGTCAACTGGATCGCATGCGCTTCGGATTCAAGCTGGTCGTGTTCGGCCTGGGCCGTTTCCTTCTGTTGTCGCAGCTGCCGGCCAAGTTCCCGGCGCGCATCCCGTTCGGCTTCATCTTTGGCCTGGCCAATAGTTTTGGAAACTTCGTTGGCCTGGCGGTTGTACTGTTCGACCAGTTGCAGTTTCTCGCGCCGGCGGGACTCGATTGCCGCCAGTTCGTCAATGTTCTCGCGAACGCCCCGATTGCGGCAGTTCTGTTTGACGGCTTCGATGTTTTCCAGAATGAACTTGCGGTCGAGCATGGGGGCGTTGGGCCAGGAGGGTGGGTGCAAATCGCACATCCCGCCGGAATTGAACCTGATGGCGGGGTGAAACAGGGATGGCTTTCACCGGGATGAAAAACCTGGCCCCCAGAGGTCTGAAAAGTGCCCTGTGACAGGCTGCAATTCCAGGCCCCAGCCGGAACCAGGCATGATCATGTCCCAGAAACAGGCCGCATTCAAGGTCCCAACAGCCAACCGGCGTTGCGGGATAAAACCCGGTGAAACCCGGTCTGGCCTTTACTATTTCTGTCCGGGATTCATCACAGCGCCAGCAGCAAACGGCTGGGCGCCTCAAGGTACCCGATCACATCATTCAAAAATCTGGCCGCCGCCGCACCATCGATCAAACGGTGATCGTAGGACAGGCTGAGGGGCATCATCAGCCGGATTTTGATTTCGTCCCCCACGACCACGGGCATTTTGCGCGAGCGACCGACCAGCAGAATGGCTGTTTCGGGCACATTGATAATGGGCGTCGAATAGGTTCCTCCGATGGCGCCCAGATTGCTGATGGTAAAGGTCCCGCCCCGCAGGTCTTCCACGGCAAAATTTCCCGAACGGACTTTTTCCGCCATCTCGCTGAGCGCACGGGCCACGTCGGGAATCCCCAATTTGTCGACCCCGCGCAGCGCCGGCACCACCAGTCCCCGTTCGGAATCCACCGCGATGCCGACGTTGATGTATTCCTTGTAGATGATCTGGCCATTCTCCAGATCGACGGAAGCGTTGATAATCGGGTGCGACTTCAGCGCCATGGCCACGGCCTTGATCAGGAAAGGCATCGTGGTCAGTTTGATATTGCGGGCTTCGTAATCTTTTTTGTTGTTCTGCCGGATCAGATCGAGATCGGTCACGTCGGCGTCGTCAAAATTGGTGACGCGGGGAACCGTGGTCCACGATTCGTGCATTTTGTTGGCGATCGTCTGGCGAATGCGGGGCATTTTTTCGATTCGCACGTTGCCGTGTCCATCGTTGGTGCCACTGACGGGTGTGGCAGGATCGTTTCCGCGCTGGGCGGCCGGGGAAGATGCCTGGCGCGAGCCGCCACTGCGGACGACCTGGAGAATATCGTCGCGGGTGATTCGGCCATGGCTGCCGGTACCCTGCACCCCTGCCAGATCGACACCGAGTTCCCGGGCAAAACGGCGCATGGCGGGACCCGCCGGAATTGTGGCGGCATCGGTGGCCGACTGGGCTTTGGCCGGCTGGAGTTCGGGTTGAACAGGCCGGGCGGGTTTTTCGGCCAGTGTGGGGCGCGTTGGCTGGGCGGGGACTTCGGGCGAAACCGGTTTTGGCTGTTTTTCTTCCTCAGCCGCCCTGGCTGCTTTTCCACCGGTGGCGGGTTTTTCGGCAGCAGGTTTTTCGGCTGGGGGTTTTTCGGCAGCGGGTTTCTTTTCAGCCGGCGCGGTTTTTTCCGGTTCTGATTTTGCGGCGGCACCACCGGCAACGGGTTCGACCGTAACGATCACCTGGCCGACCTGGATGGTGTCCCCATTGGCCACGTGGATCTTTGTGATCTTGCCACCTGCGGACGCCGGCACGGTGACGGTGGCCTTGTCGGTTTCCAGTTCCAGCAGCCCGTCATCTTTTTTGATCACGTCGCCTTCGCTGACAAAAATTTCCAGCACGTCACCGGATTCCACGCCTTCACCCAGCGCCGGGATTTTGATGTCGGTTGCCATAGTCTCGCAAATCGTTTGAAAAATTCGGGAATCAGACGGGCCCAGTCCGCTATGCAAAAAGCGGGTCGGCTTTGCCAGGGTCGATCCCCAGCTGCTGGATCGCTGAGGCGACGGTTTGGGAATCGATTTGTCCCCGTTGCGACAGCTGGTGCAATGCCGCCAGCGCGACGAACTCGCCATCGACTTCGAAATGGCGTCGCAGGGCGGGCCGGGTCTCGCTGCGCCCCATGCCGTCCGTTCCCAGGCAGAACATCGGTCCGGGCACGAACGGGGCCACCTGTTCGGACAGGGCCCGCACGTAGTCACTGGAGGCGATGATTGGGCCCTGGGCACCTTCCATCACGGTTTCGATGTAACTTTTGCGGGGAGTCGCTTCGGGATGCAGCAAATTGTAGCGGCGGCAGGCGTGTGCATCGCGTCGCAATTCGGTGTAACTGGTCACGCTCCAGACATCGCTGGCGACGCCGAATTTCTCCGCGAGAATTTCCTGTCCCTTCAGCACGCAATTCATGATCGCACCGCTGCCGAACAGCTGCACGCGTGGTGCCGATCCCTTGACGTCGCGCGAGCGGAATTTGTACATCCCGCGCACAATCCCTTCTTCGATCCCGGCGGGCATTTCCGGCATGGTGTACGAATCGTTGCCGACCATCAGGTAATAGATGGCCGTCTCGTTGTCTTCGTAAAGCCGTTTCAGTCCGTCGAAAATGATCACGGCGGTTTCGTAATGGAACGCCGGATCGTAGGCCCGCACGGTGGGGAAGGCGATGGCGTTCAGCAGACTGTGGCCGTCCTGGTGCTGCAGGCCTTCGCCATTGAGCGTCGTGCGCCCGGCGGTGCCCCCCAGCAGGAAGCCTTTGGCCCGCATGTCGGCTGCGGCCCAGATCAGGTCACCGATCCGCTGAAACCCGAACATCGAATAGAAAATGAAGAACGGAATCATGTTCACGCCATGGGCGCTGTAGGCCGTGGCGGCGGCGTTGAACGAGGACATCGAACCCGCTTCCGAGATGCCTTCCTCCAGCAGCTGTCCGTCCTGGCCTTCCTTGTAGTAGGCCAGCTGGTCGGAATCGACCGGTTCGTACAGCTGCCCGGTGTTGGCATAAATGCCGACTTCGCGGAACATCCCTTCCATCCCGAAGGTGCGCGATTCGTCGGGAACAATTGGCACAATGTTGCTGCCAATTTTTTTGTCCTTGCACAATCGGCTGAGCAGGCGGACAAAGCCCTGGGTCGTGGAAATTTCCTTGCCGTTGTCGCGTTCGACGATGGAAGCGTACTCGCTGAAGCGGGGGACCTCCATTTTCAGCGGACTGATGGGGCGGCTGGGGACGGGTCCACCCAGTTCGGTGCGGCGTTCCCGAATGTAGTTGAGTTCCGCACTGCCTTCGGGGAACCGGTAAAATTTGAGCGCCCGGGCTTCGTCATCCGAAAGTGGAAGGTGAAAACGGTTGCGGAAAGTCAGGATTTCCTGTTCCTCGACTTCTTTTTTGTTGTGGGCCGTGTTGCGGCCGTCGCCCATGCCGTAACCCTTGATGGTTTTGGCCAGAATTACGGTCGGCCGGTCGGTGGCCTGACAGGCCTGTTCAAAGGCCGCGTAGACTTTCTCCGGATCGTGCCCTCCGCGACGGAGCCGTTCGAGTTTTTCATCCGAATAGTTTTTGACCAGCTCCAGCACTTCGGGATACTTGCCAAAAAAGTGCTCGCGAATGTAGGTCCCCGGCATGGCCACGTATTTCTGGTACTGGCCATCGACGACCTCTCCCATGCGTTTGACCAGCATGCCCGATTCATCGCGTTCCAGAAGCGGGTCCCAGTCATCGCCCCAGATGACTTTGATGACATTCCATCCGGCGCCCCGGAAAATCGCTTCGAGTTCCTGGATGATTTTTCCGTTGCCGCGAACCGGGCCGTCCAGCCGCTGCAGGTTGCAGTTGATGACAAATTTCAGGTTCCCCAGCCGTTCGCGCGAGGCGAGGGTGATTGCACCCAGTGTTTCCGGTTCGTCGCATTCCCCATCGCCGAGAAAAGCCCAGACGCGCTGATTCGACGTGTCCTTGATCCCCCGGTTGCGCAGGTACTCGTTGAAACGGGCCTGGTAAATCGCCATGATCGGCGCCAGTCCCATCGAGACGGTCGGGTATTCCCAGAACGAAGGCATCAACCATGGATGCGGATAGCTGGACAGGCCGGGCTGTTCCTGAAGCTCGCGCCGGAAATTGATCAGGTGCTGCTCTTCGAGACGGCCTTCCAGAAACGCGCGGGCATAAATGCCTGGCGAACTGTGGCCCTGAAAGTAAACGAGGTCCCCGTCGTAGCCGGTTTCACCGCGACCGCGGAAAAAATGGTTGTAGGCAACTTCATAAAGGGTCGCCGACGATCCGAATGTCGAGATGTGGCCACCGATGCCATGGTGGTCGCGGTTGGCTTTGGCCACCATCGCCATCGCGTTCCAGCGGATCGTTGACTTGATCCGGCGTTCGATTTCCCGATTGCCCGGGTAGGCCGGCTGTTCATCGGCGGGAATGGTATTGATGTAGGGTGAGTTCGACTTGATCGGCAGATCGACACCCGCCTGTCGGGCACGTGCGTCGAGCAGTGACAGCAACCAGGCCGCCCGCTCCTCGCCTTTGGAGTCGAGCACATACTGCAACGAATCGAGCCATTCCTGGGTTTCGGCCGGATCGATATCAGGCTGGCGACCCGTAATGGCATCGGCGGCTTCGTTGGGTTTCAAGACGTCTGACATGGAATTGTCGTCCTGCGTTTTTTGGGGATAGTCGTTTTCAATTTCCAATTCTGTCGGTTTTTGGCCGGCGGGTAAAGCCGAATGCGTGGAAAGACAGTGCATCGGGGTCCGCTGGGGCCGGAAATCGCCCTTAACCCCGCGCAACGGTGACATCTGCAGTCACTGGGCGCAGCCGGGAGTCGGCGGCAGAAGTTGGAAACGCGGGCTGGAGACCGAATGAATCCGCCGCACAGGTTATCCGCGAATCAATTCCACAATGTCACAGTCCGACAATTCGTGGTCTGGTTTGACGCTGATTGCATCATGCGCGTGAGCTTTCCAGACGCGGGCCGACTTCAATGTTTTCGCGATGTCGCGGTGGATCAACTCGGCCAGGTCCTGAATCGTGCTGCCCCGTTTGAGTGCAAAGGGCTTTTCCATGTCGGCCTGTTTGCGGTTCGGTTGCCGCGTGTAGACGCGCACGCAGTCACAGGCTTCGAAAACCGCTTGGCGCAACTCGTCCAGGCCCCAGCCGTCTTTGCAGGACACCTGGAATCGGGGAAAGCGGTCGGGCAACAGTTCATCGAACAATTCCAGTCGCGCGGCGGCGTCCTCCAGGTCGAACTTGTTCAGCACCAGCAGCGTCGCCGTATAAGTCGTACCGATATCGGTTTCGTCGATGCGTGATTCGCTGCCCAGCCGCGTCTTTCCGGCGAACTGGTTCAGCACGGCCTGCAGATCGTCGGCTCCCTCGTCGCTGCCGAGGTCGAGCATCAGGATCACCACCTCGGCGCCGCGAACGATGCCGACGGTCGCCGCATCACAGATGTCGGCGGTCACAGGCGGCGAGTCCATCAGTTGCACCTGCAGGTCTTGCCATGGCATCATCCCGGGCAGGAGTTCGCGGGTGGTGAACGGGTAGTCGCCGATTTCGGGCGTGGCGCGAGTCAGCGCGGCCAGCAGGCTGCTTTTTCCCGAGTTCGGTCCGCCGAGGATGACCGCCCGGCCGGCACCCTGACGCGGAATGCGGCCGGACGGTTTTCCGGGTGCGGTTTTTCTGTGGGTGAGTTCTTCGCGGGCCCGGCTGATTTTGTGCTTCAGGTCGGCCTGCAGTTTGTCGGTTCCCTTGTGTTTGGGAATTTCGCGCAGCATCTGTTCCAGGCAGGCCAATTCCTCTTCGGGCGTCGTCGCCTGGCGGTAGGCCTGTTCGGCTTTCTGGTACTGGACAGTCAGATTGGCGGGCACGGGCGGGCAGCAGAAAAAAATGCCGGTCTGGAATCGGCTGATGGAAAACCAGGTGGCCGCAATGCACGCAGCCCAGTCCAGCATATCGCCCGCCGGCAGGAGAAAAAAGCGTCAGTTGGA
>JBGSVU010000759.1:0-3762 GCA_041752775.1 Pirellulaceae bacterium
CGGTGGTGTACAGCGGCTCAAATGGCGTCTCGCCGTTTTTTTTCCGCTTCTTGTTGACGTACTCCACATCCTGTTCCTGGATTTTGGCACTGTCCAGCAACATGCAGGAAGCCAGGTCGCGGGTGGCGGACGTCGAAAAAATCGGACCCCGGAATCCCCTGCTGACCAGCGAAGGCAGATTGCCGGTGTGATCAATGTGGGCGTGCGACACGATCACGGCATCGATTTCTCCGGCCTCAAAGGGAATATTCCGGTTGCGCTGAAAGGCCTCCTTGCGTCGTCCCTGATACAGGCCGCAGTCGAGCAGGATCTTTTTCCCGTTGCAGTGAACCAGATGCATCGAACCGGTCACCGTGCGGGCAGCACCCCAAAACTGGACATGCATGATGGGAACTCCAGGGTTGTAGGAGGCAAAGAGTCAGGTCGTTATGGCTGGAACAGATGCCGGTCGATGCAGTTATCGACCCGGCTGGAGTCGCCATCGTAGTCCATTCAACTCGACCTGAGCAGTGCGGGCGAAACGGGATTCATTCTCTCCACACGGCCACGTGTCCGACACAACGCAGCGGGTCACCGGCCCGGGAAAAAAATTACCAGCCCGACCGGCTGAATCCGCTGCCTCCACCACCGCTGGATGATCGCGATGACGATCCGCCGCTGGACCAGGAACGGGACGATGAACGGGACGACGAGGACCCTCCCCCCAGCGAAAAGCCACCGAATGAGCTGGACGACGATGCCATTCGGCGCCGTCGCCGGGCGGCTTCGGCTGCAATCGCGCGTTTTTTCGATTCGACCGCGGCCTGGGCTGCGGCAACCGCCCGAACCGCGACATTGCCCGCCAGTTGACAGAACTCCAGCGCGGCGGAATAGTCACCGGCCACCAGCGCCCTACGGGCGTTCTCCAGTTCCTGCGATCCGACATCGCTGCCAACCAAAATCCCATGGGAACCGGTCCAGCGCGAGGCGCGAAAAACTTCTTCCGAAGCCCGCCGGAAATTCTCAGCAGTCTGTTCGGCCAGCTGCAATTCGCGCACCAGGGTTCCGGCCACCACGCTCAAGTCTGCCGTCAGATTCGATGCCCGCGTCTGGACGGTTTGCCAGTTGTTGTGCGGGCGTTCACTTTCTTCCGCAACTTCATCGACTGCCGTAGCCAACTGCTGGGCGTCGTTCTGGCAGTTTCGGATCGTCTCGCTGTCGGGAATCTGGTCGTCCAGCGACTTGCGGACCAGACGCTGGACGGCGGCCAGTTCCTCGCGGGCTCCGGCAATCGCCAGTTCGGCCTGGGCAAACGCGGCGATGTCGGCCTGGATTTCTGACTGCAACGCCAGGAATCCCTGGCGCGCCTGACGCAGCGCCAGTTCATCCCGCAACGGATCGCGGAGGGCCGCAATTCCCTGCAGGTTCGCCGCCTGCAGCATTTCGTGTTCAAAAGACTCGGACCGTTTTTGCAACTCGCGAAACTGGTCGATCGTGGCGGATTCGGTGCGCGGATCTTCCATGCTGGCCCGCAGGCTGCTGACGTCGCGGCGCACGTCCCGAACCAGACCGAGGTTGGCAGCGGCGGTCTGGTCCAGTCGCTGGCAATGCCGCGAGACCCGTTCCAGTACCGCGTCGGCTTCGCCCAGATGTTCCGTAGTCAGCTGCAACAGGTTGGTCGCCTGGAGCGCAGCTGCGTTGCTGTAAAACTCTGCAGCGGCGCGAATCGACTCATCGGCGCTTCGGACCAGTTCAGTGGCATGATCCAGCGCGGATTCCAGCGTCCAGCCGCCAGCCAAATTCAATTCGGCTTCGGCGTCATCGACCAGAAAAACCGATTCGATTTCTTTGGGGGGTGGCGGTTGCAACATCAGTGCGGACGGCGCGTAGGTCTGTGAGGCCCGTTCAACCAGGGCCTGGGCCGGCTGCAAACCGGAATGGGATCTCTGATAATGCTGGCCGGCCGTTTTCAGCAGGCGATCGTAATCCCGGAGAGCCTGGCGGGTTTGCTGGACGATCTGGGCGGCCTGTTGTGTCGCTGCCTGGCCGGCCGCCGCAGACTGTCGCGCCAGGGCGAGATCACCCTGGTCAATCGCGACCTGGGCGGCCTGCAACTGGACCAGTGCGGTTTGCAGATGCAAGTCAGGATTGTAACCCGCTTCGTTCAGGATGTCGTCGTCGGCCAGCGAAAACTGCTGAGCCAGTTCGTTACGCGCGTTGGTCACCACCGAACGGGTCTGGTCGATCGCAGGCAGCTGGCTCTGGTCGATCGTTATGGCCAGGATCTGGCAATCGGCGACACGCTGCGCCAGCTCGCGGGTGGCCTGGCCAAACGCTTCGGCTGACTCGCCAAGCGGTCCGGACAGGGCACTGGTAAACAGCCGGTCGGCGCGATCGCCCAGCGCCCCGATTTCGGTTTCGATCCACTGGACGCGCCGTTTCAGGTCGGTCAGCCGTTTTGCGTTCTGGTCCATCTGGGGAAAAAGCTCTTCCCGCATTTTGCTGATGGAGGTGGCGATCCGCACTCCGTCTCCCGACTGCTGGAATCCGGTTTTGACCACCGATTCGCGGACCTGCACAGGGTCCTGCAACAACATCCGACTCGCCTGGTCGATGATGGCACGAATCGAGGGGAGCAATTTTGTTTCCAGCGACGGCACCGGAAAACAGTGGTCGCCGATCGCTTCGTTTTCCAGATCGTCGGCGAGAACCTGCAAATCAGCGCCTTCCTTTTTCAAACCTTCGACCAGCCGCGCCGCGTCGTTCAGCCCGAGTTCCAGCCGGTCGATCAGGGCGGTCGCCACCTGTTTGCGATTTCTGGCCGCCTGAAAAAACTCTTCAAAACCCATCCATCCGCTGGTCGGCCTGGCATCCGAACTGATCGCAACCAGCGAGCCGTTCAGCGATTTGCCGCCCAGCAAACTGGAGCAGGCCAGATACCGTGCCGGCGAAATCATGTTGGCGGCCTCGGCCATTGGATAGCCCGGCCGCAGCAAGGATTCACTTTCGTCGAGAACTCGCTGTGATTCCTCGGACACGCGTCGCAGCGCATCGCAGTTGGCGGTCACCGTTTCCGCCAGCTGCAACGTTTGGCCGTTAAAGCCACGTTTGCGGAAATCCTCCAGACTGCCGACGACTGCTGCGTGGCGTTTCAGGACGACATCAATCACATTGCGTTGCCGCCGCACCAGCTCCGATGCCTTTTGAAAATCTTCACCCGCCCGCAACAGGGCAGGGCGGCGACGGCGGTTGAGAAACCACCCGATCCCCATCACCACCACAGCGAGAATGCCTCCACCCGTCCAGAGTGTTCGGCGGACTGCGCGTGTTTTCAGCTGGGCAATCCCGGCCCGGTCGGCTTCGGCCAGCACTGCGACTTCGCTCGCTTCGATCAACTGCAGGGCCTGCTGGAATGAAGTGAGAAAAGCCGGATCGCCCGCTGCGTGCTCGCGACTGGCCTGCGCGATCAACGTTTCGGCCTGTTGAATCTCCCGGTCCGCGACGCTGCCGAACGCGTGAAAGGTCACGTTTTCGCTCCGTTGCTGCAACGGCGCCAGCGACTGGTCAAAGGCCCGATGGGCGATGTGAAGATCAGAGAAGTGGTGGAGTTCACTGACCGTTTTTTCGACGGACTGGGCAATGCTGCGGGCCTGGTCCGGATCGACTTTGGCAGCCGCCGCTTCCAGTTCCGATCTCCAGCGGGCCAGCGGCGGTGTCGCGAGTGTCGAACCGGCGGCGTCGGGATAGTCTCTGCGAAATCGTTCGGCAATCGCGGCGGCTTCG
>JBGSVU010000760.1:0-2227 GCA_041752775.1 Pirellulaceae bacterium
ATGGACGTCCTCGTCCGTCGGATTTCGCAGTTTTCGACGGACGTGGACGTCCATCGTACCCCCATTTCTTCGACGGACGTGGACGTCCATCGTACGCCAGGTCTTGAGCTTGACAGACCGCTGGCGCCCCCTTTGGGGATAGTCTCTTATCGGCACGTTGGCGGCCATAGTATTATGTTGATGTGGAATTTGAAGGAGTAAGGGCTCCAGCGACTTGTCAATGCAGAACGGTTCAGGAAACTAAAATGAAAATCAGGTGTTTGATCCAGCCGGGGTTGATTCTTTTTCCGGTGGTCGCGGTGTTGATGCTGGCCGTCTCGGCCGTTGCCCAGGACGAAAACCAGAATACGGAAACGGGCCAGCCCGATGCAGCGGCTGTGGCCGAGGACAACCGGATCATTGAAGAGCTGGCCAGGTTCGACAAACTGGTGGCCGCCGGCAAGACGACGAAGGCGATTGCCGAAGTTCGCAAGTTGTGGGAAAAAACCGGACACCTCCGCGCGGGTTATGCCTTGTCCCAGTTGCTCCAGAAGTACGGAGCGGAACAGTCACAGAGGAGCCGGTCAAAGGGCCACAAGTATTTCGTCGAAGGCGGGGAACTGGCGAGGAAACTTCTTGCGGACAGTGAATTTCCTGACCAGTTCCGTGATGAGATTGTTGGGGCGGTGTACAACGAGGCCTGTTCGCACGCTGTTAACAAGGCCGAAGACGAGGCGATCCAGTCCCTCCGCGATGCCATTGAACTGGGCTTTGAGGATTTCAGCCAGATTGAAGACGATACCAGTTTTGCCGGGCTGGCCCGGAACGACGCGTTTACTGCGTTGATCGCCGAAAGCCGCGCGAAAATCCGCGAACGGATTGTGGCCGGGATTCGCAAAGAGATTGCCGACTTTGAATCGTTTGCCTTTGATTTTGACCAGGCCGACCTGGCCGGTCGTCCGCTGTCACTGACGGCATTGCGGGGCAAGATTGTGATTGTCGATTTCTGGGGGACCTGGTGTCCACCGTGCCGCGCGGAAATTCCGGCCTTCATCAAACTGAAAGAAAATTACGGCGAGCATCTGGAAGTCGTCGGATTGGCCTACGAAAAGGGAGAGGTCGCCGAAGCCCCGCAAAAAGTGATTGACTTTGGACTGAAAAACAACATCAACTACCCCTGCGCGATCGGCATGTCGGAAACCAAGTCGATGGTTCCGGAATTTCGCGGGTATCCGACGACGCTGTTTATCGATGGGACGGGAAAAGTCCGCATGATGACTGTGGGAGCGGAATCCTACGAAAAACTGGAAGCGATCGTGTTGGCGCTGATGGAAGGCGAGGGCTGAAGTGTCTACGATGGCAACGGATCAAAGGTTGTTCCGCAGTTGATGTCGATCTTGCAGCCGTTTTTCAGCGTCAGGCTGAATGCACCGGAACCGGCGGAGGTGTCGTGTTCCCGGTAAGTTCCGTTGGGCTGAATGGCCATCCAGCGGATGGTTCGGGCTTCCGGGTCGGCCAGCAAATAATGTTCGACACCCTGCGCCTGGTAAAGTTCCCGTTTGGCCGTTTCGTCTTTCAGTCGGGTTGATTCACTCAGCACTTCGACCACCAGCGCCGGAGCCCGCTCCAGATGGCGTTCGGGCTGGGGACCACAAACCAGCATCACGTCGGGCCGAACGACCGTGTCGGAGCTGACGATCCAGTCGAGGTTGGTATAGACAGAGCATGCACATTGATGCGTGGTTATCGATGTACCAATCTGCCAGGACAGGTTCGATACCGCCCTCTCGTGAGGTCCAAACGGTGACGGGCTCATGGAAACCGCTGTTCCGTTCCACAATTCCCAGTCACCGTCCCAGTGCTGGTAATCCTCGACGGTGTAGTGTGGACAGTATTTGGGTGCGCTGGACATTTTTTTGGCCCGGCTGTTGGCGATGGTTTTCGTTCGAACTGAACACGGGTGGTCAGGTCACCCTTTCAGGGTAGCCGTTTACGCGCCGGGGTCTGACCTCCTGAAACATGGACAATGTGTTATCGACCCGTGAACGCTTGCCCTCCCAGATTCTAGTCCGGCAGGGGATGGCTTTCCAGGCTGGCGGCGTGCTGGGCAGACTGCATCGGCAAATTTTCATTTTTTCTTCTGACACCCACGGCACCAGAACGTGCTGCGCTGGGCCTGCACGATGCGGGCAATTTTTGATCGGGGACCACAGGTTGTGCAGGGTTGGCCGGCGCGATCGTAGACCTG
>JBGSVU010000761.1:0-2553 GCA_041752775.1 Pirellulaceae bacterium
ATGGCTCCGGTCGTCAGGGCCCTGTTGCATTCAGAAAGTCTGCGCCCGTTGCTGCTCTCCACCGGGCAGCATCGCGAAATGCTGGCTCAGGCGCTGGGAAGTTTTGACCTCTTGCCCGACGCTGATCTGGAGTTGATGCAGCCCGGCCAGACTCTGGTGGATCTGACGGCTCGCGTTCTGCAATCGGTTCACGGTTTTCTGCAGCAGCAGCGGCCGGCGGCGATGCTGGTGCAAGGCGACACGACTTCGGTTCTGGCGGCCAGTCTGGCGGCGGCGTTTGCCGATGTGCCGGTTGGGCATGTCGAAGCCGGATTGCGAACGGGGAACATGCGGTCGCCCTGGCCGGAGGAAATGAATCGCCGGCTGACATCACCGCTTTGCCGTTGGGCGTTTGCACCGACCGAAACCAGCCGCGACAATTTGGTCCGGGAACAAATTCCTGCCAGCAGTTGCCATGTCACGGGGAACACCGTGATCGACGCGCTGTTGTGGATGCGGGAAAAACTGGCGAATGCCGGCGTGTCGGCCCGCGAAATCGCCGAACGCAACAGGATTTCCGACTCGTTCCGGGACCGTTTTCTCGTTCCGGACGGTCAGCCGTTCGTTTTGATTACCGGCCACCGGCGCGAGTCGTTCGGCAGTGGATTTGAGGACATCTGCAGGGCGCTGCTGGCGATCGCCGGGAAATTTCCGGGTGTTGGACTATTATATCCGGTACACCTGAATCCCAATGTGCGGGAACCCGTCGACCGGTTGTTGCGGGACCAGGCCGGGATTGAGTTGATCGAGCCAGTGGGGTACCAGGATTTTGTCTGGTTGATGGACCGCTGCCGGTTGATCCTCAGTGATTCGGGCGGGGTCCAGGAAGAAGCGCCGTCGCTGGGCAAACCCGTACTGGTGATGCGGGAATCGACGGAACGGCCGGAAGGTGTGCAGGCCGGGACTTGCCGGCTGGTGGGTACGAACCCGGAAGAAATCCTCGCCCAGACAAGTCTGTTGCTGGGTGATCCGGCGGAATATTCCCGGCGCAGCCAACTGAAAAATCCTTATGGCGACGGTCATGCGGCCGACCGGATTCGCCAGATTCTCGAACAGGATCTGGCGAATGAGGGGAGCGAAGCCTGAGCCTGGCGTCGTGTGGTGTTTACAACTGAAAACCTCTTTCCGAATTCTGATTATTAGTTCATGAAAAAAATGCTTGTGACCGGTTCGTCCGGACTGATTGGATCCGAAGTCTGCAGCTACTTTGACAGTGCCGGATGGCAAATCCATGGGCTGGACAACAACCAGAGGGCGGCGTTTTTTGGCGAGCAGGGTGACACCCGCTGGAACCAGAATCGCCTGCAAACCACGCTCGCGTCCTTCATGCATCACGAAGTGGACATTCGCGACCGCGAGCGGCTGATCCGGCTGGTGGCCGATATCGCACCCGACGCGATTGTGCATACGGCGGCCCAGCCCAGTCACGATCGCGCCGCGGCCATACCCTTTGATGATTTTGACACCAACGCGGTCGGCACGCTGAATTTGCTGGAGGCCACCCGGCGCTATTCGACCGCCGTTCCCTTCGTGCACATGTCGACGAACAAGGTTTACGGAGACGCGCCGAATGAAATCCGCATGAAGGAAACGGCGACCCGCTGGGACTACGATGACCCGGCCTTTCAGCACGGGATTCCGGAAACGTTTCGCATCGACCAGACCAAACACTCGCTGTTCGGGGCCTCAAAAGTGGCTGCTGACATCTGTGTCCAGGAATACGGCCGGTACTTTGACATGCCCACGGTCTGTTTGCGGGGGGGGTGCCTGACCGGGCCGAATCACACCGGGGTGGCGCTGCACGGTTTTCTGAGTTACCTCGTGCGCTGCAACCTTGAGGGCAAGCAGTACACCGTGTTTGGTTACAAAGGCAAACAGGTTCGCGACAACATTCATTCTTTTGATGTCGCCCGTTTCATCGAAGAATTCCTCAACGCACCGCGGGTTGCCGAAGTCTACAACCTCGGCGGCGGAAAAGAAAACACCTGCTCGGTGCTCGAAGCCTTTCAGGCGATCAGCGACATCAGCGGCCAACCCATGCAGCACGAATACACCGACGAAAACCGGATTGGCGACCACATCTGTTACTACAGTGATTTGCGGAAAATGCAGCAGCACTATCCGGGTTGGAGTATCACCAAATCGCTCGAAACGATCTTTCAGGAAATCCACGGCTCATGGCAGCAGCGCCTGCAGCAGACGTCGTAATTATCAACCGGAACTATCCGCCCCGCGCCGGCATCACCGGCGAATCGGCCTGTGCGCTGGCCAGTTATTTGCAGCAGCAGCATGGAATCCGTTCGGTGATCCTGACCGTTCGCAGCCGCTACGCAGGCGGTGCGGATCTGCTCGAACCGGTCGGTACCCGGGTGGAAATTGCCTCACTGTATGACGGCAAGAAAAAACTGTTTCGGCTGTTTGCCAATCTGGTGGAGAGTGCGCGACTGGTCTGGAAAGCCCGCCGGATGAACGCCCCCTGCACGATTGTCATGACCGACCCGCCCTTTCTCACGG
>JBGSVU010000762.1:0-6717 GCA_041752775.1 Pirellulaceae bacterium
CTTTTCATTGCAACTTCGCGGGGACTCGTAGCCTCGTCCACTACCGTCTACCCGTAAACCAGGGCGTGACGGAATACTAGAACAAACTGGCCGGATCGGCGGCGAGCAGTTTTCTCAGGGCGAGCGCGCCGCTGATCACACACATGAGGACCGTCAGCACAAAAATGAACAGCGCGCGGTCCCACGTCATCATCATCAACAGGCCAGTCTGGGAAGAAACAAAACGGAACAGAAACCAGCTGGCAGTCATGCCGGGTAAAAAGCCCAGCAGCGACAGGATCACCGACTGGGAAAATACCATCCGGAAAAAATATCCGTTGCGATATCCCATCGCCCGCAATGTGGCAAATTCACTCATGTGATCCGCGATATCCGTTGCCAAAACCTGATAACAGATCACCACGCCCACCACAAAACCCATAATCGCGCCGACCGCAAAGATGGTCCCGATCGGCGTGCTGCGCGCCCAAAAGGCAATCTCGCGCCGAATCAACTCGCGCCGCGGGAGTACAGTGACCGACGGACCGAGCATTTCCTGAATCCGGGCCGACGCCTGGTCCACATCAGCGCCACTCTGCAGCTGAACCAGCCCCAGGTCAACCACGGACAGCGGATCGGCCGCACGATAGGGAAAATATTCAGCCAGCCGCGTGGCCGGTATCAGCAGATTGCCTTCGTGGGCGAAATCCCGGCCCATCGAAAAAGTTCCCACCACCTCGATCTGCCGGCCCGCCAGTTCGCCCGACTGGGCCGCGTTTCCGCTGACCTGCCCCGCATCCAAGGACAGGTCAAAGCCAAAATTCCGTTTGCTGCGCGAATCCATCAACACGCTGTCCGAACGCAAGGCCAGTTGTTGCACATCGCGCCGTGCCTGCGGGTCCAGCATGGGTGGGTTGGCCGCATCAACACCAATCACCCGGATCGGGCGCGCCCGGTTTCCCGACCGGCGCAGGCGGGCCATGGTGTTCTCCAGATAAACCGCCTGGGCCCGGACGACCGCAGGATCGCTCTGCACCACGTCCAGCAGCCTGCGATCAAAACGCAATTCGCTGGACAACGCAAACCGTGCCCGGTTGTGCACCACCAGGTCGCCATCGAGCGATTCCAGCAACGCGACCGTACTGTCGAACAGCGCGTGATTGAACCCACGCTGCTGGAACATCAACAACACTGCAAACGCGATCCCGCTGACAGCCACCGACAGCCGGCGCAGGTCGTGAGTCAGGTTTTTCCAGGCGAGTGGAATGCGAGTCAAAATCAGTCCGGGGTTGGGTACAGCGTTCCGCGAGGCTGGAAAATGGAGTTGTGCCTGCTCACAGCCAGGAGCAGCAGCCGCCGGAAACGGGTTCCTGTTCAAAACAGCGAGGCCGGTTCCGCGCCCAGCAGTTTTCTCAGCGCCAGCGCACCACTCAGGGCGCACATCAACTGAGTCAGCAGGAACACAAACACCATCCGGCCCGTTGTCATCGAAATGGGAATGTTCGCCATCAGTCCGGTCACCTCATAAAACACCAGCGAAACCAGAACCGAAGGAATAAATGCCAGCATCGCCAGCCAGAAGGCCTGACGCAAGACCACACTCGCGAGGTACCACGCCGAATAACCCATTGCCCTGAGCGTTGCATACTCGCGCAGGCGGTTGGCCACATCAGTCGAAAGGACCATATAAAAAATGGCCGCGCCAACAATAAAGGCCGTCCCCACGCCGAGAGTAAACACAAATCCAATCGGCGTTTCGTTGATCCAGCGGTTCAGTTCGAAATTCATGACTTGCCGCCGCGTCAGCACTTCAGCCCGCTGTTCGCCCCGACTGCTGCTCAAAAGCCCGGCGATCTGGCGGGCCACCTCCGGCGGTGAACGCCCCGGAGCAATCTGCACGAGCGCCATCGCCGGGCGGTCGTCCACACTCCACGGCACCAGCCGGCTGTAACCGTCGGCGGTCATGATCGACGATCCGTTCGCGGTCAAACCGGCTCCCATTTCGTACAACCCGGCGATGCGAACAGGACGCCCGGCGATCTCGGTCTCCACGCCAATGTCGGCCCCGGAAAAGGTTTCGCCGTTTTCCGGGCCGAACTCCACGTTCGACTCCGTGTCGACCAGAACCTGAGTCGGACCGGAGAGATCGCGAATGGACCGGTTCAGTTCCTCATCCCGGAACACGGCCGACTCGGGGCTGATCCCCATGACGACCATGCCACGCAAACTCGAATTCTGCGGATTCCGCCAGTTGGCCAGTGTCACATGAAACGGTGCGACCGAATGGACACCGGGCACGCTGGCGACAATGTCCACCTGATCCCGGGTGATTCGCCCCGAGTCGATAAAATGAAGGTAGTCGCGTGAACGGACCACCAGATCAAAATCCATCCGCCCGTAAATCATCAGGGCGGTGTTCTCAACAGCGCCACGAAAACCCAGCTGCACAAAAATCAGAATGATCGCGATCCCGATCCCGGCCAGCGAAACTACTGTCCGGGGCAGGCTGTGGAGGATATTGGAAAGAGCCAGATTGACCCGCATGGTTTTACCCTGGTCCGGGCGCGGGATTCGTTTCGGTCGGTTCCCGCGTCTGAATTTCAACGGTAACCTGCAGGTTGGAAAAATCGCGGGCCGCCGCGGTGTCGCCGGCTGCGATGGCGATTTCAATCTCCACGGTTTTGCGATCAACCAGAGCCAGCGGATTGGGTTCGGGCAGGGTCGCGGTCCCGACGATTCGCCCCACCGTCGTAACGGTGCCCTTCAAATCGTCAGGCAGCGAGGGGCTGCGAATCACAACCGCCAGGCCAGGTTTTAGTTCTCCCGCAAACAGCTCGCTGACTTCTGCCACACATTCCATGGCCGACAAATCACCCAGTTGCATCACGGGCAGCGTCGTCACGGTTTCTCCCGGCTGAACCAGTACCCGCAGGACTTCACCTGTGATGGGTGCGACAACCCGATTCTGTTCCAGCTGCAAATCGGCGATTTCACTGGCCAAACCCGCCGAACGGTTTTCGTTTTCCGCCTCGGTTGTCAGTTCTGCCAGCCGTTGGGCCTGTTGGAGACTGCCGCGAGCCTGTTCCACCGAAGTCCGCGCCGCAGCGAGCGCCAATTCGCGCTGGGTGGCCGCTTCGTCCAGTCGCAACTGGCTGTTTTCCAGCTGGTCCTGTTGCTGTTTCAGTTCCACCTGGGAAACCAGAGTCCGCGTCAGGGGATCGCGTGAAAGGTCCCTGAAGTCATTCAATCGTGAAGTCGCCTGTTCGAGTTCCCGCCTGAGAATCTTCAGTTCTGTCGAAGATTCCAGCTGCTGCAGTTTCATTTCTGCCGACTGCAACGTCGCTTCTGCGGTGCGCACCGTGGCATCGGCGTTCAGTCGCGCCTGAGCCAGTTGCAGTCCGGCTTCCTGTTTGCGGGCGACTGCCAGACGTGACTGCAGTTGCAGGACTTTTTCCGATTCCAGCCCCAACAGAACGGTTTCCCCAGCGTGAACCTGTTGCTGTTCTGTAACCAGAACCGCCGAAACCCGCTGGCCGGGAGTGGCCATCACGTTCAGGATTCCCCCGCGCGGACGCAGCCGCCCCTGGGCGACGATTCGGGTGATCCTGGCGGCACCACTGTTCAACACCGGAGTTGTTTCGACGGGACGCGCCAGTATTTGCGGCCACTGGCGGTTGACGTACCAGCCTGCAGCAAAGCTGGCGACCAGACCGAGCGCTATGGCGAACAGGATTGCAAGCGATCGAAACATGACAGGCAAACCGAAGGTGGCAAAAAAAATGGGACTCTTTTCAGAGCCCCACAGCGATTGACAGGAATGCGTTGAACCGGTTCCGCTCGCGGCGTGCGACCCATTCCGGATACAGTCGAATCAGTTTGACAGGCTGGCCCAAATCCGGTTGTTGGGGAACTCCAGCTGGCCGAGCGATTTTGCCGTCAGCGAGGCATCGGTTTCGACATTGGCCGCGACGGCCCAGGTGTCGAGCAGCACGCCACCGCTGGCCGTCAAAATCCAGGAATTGCTGGACCGAATGAAACTGCACTGCGACGGCACCGTTTTCGGCGCGGTGAATTCGGGTACTTCGAGTGCGGCCATCTGTCCGAGGATGCAGGGGATTTCGGCGTTGGCCTGGTCCAGCAGCTCATGTTTGCGAATAACTGCGGCGACCACGGACAGGTCCATGATGTTGCGCAGTTCGGCAAAAGCGGGTTCGGCGGCGGCCAGTTCCTCAAAGCGTTCGGTCATCATCGCGGCCCACTTCTCGGCAAAAGTGTTGCGTTTGTTGGCCGCGGCCCGCTGTCCGTTCTTTTCGAAATACTGTTCGTCGGTCAACGTCTTGACACCCTGGCCGCTGATTTTCCAAACGTTGCCGTCTTCACTTTTGGCGAGCGGTTTGTAGTCGCACTCCATCCAGAAGCGGGGGCTCATCGTTCCAAAGGTTGCATTCCGGGCCTGCAACATCTGCAACAGACTGGGGAATTTTTCGATCGGAGCAGCTTCCAGGCCCATCGAGATCCGCTTCATTTTGTAGTCGGCGTTGGTCAGAACCTGGGCGTAGCGGCTGGTCGCCGGAACACCAGTCAGGCTGATGTTTTGCGGTCCCATCGCTTCTTCGACAACGCTGATCAGGCTGGGATCAAATTGGCCGCCACCGTTGACCAGATTGTTGTAACGCTGGACGCCTTCCGGAGTCGGATCGATCGAAACGGAAATGCCGGCACCACTGTTGGCTGCATCGACATAACGCATCGCAACGATCAAATCCTGCAACTGTACGACAGGTTGACCGTTGTGCACGCCGACGACCGCGCCGATTTCGTTGACGGTCCAGTCATCACCCTGGCCCACGACCAGAATGTCATTCTGTTCGGGCAGCAGCACAATCGACTCGATCCGCTGCAGTCCACCGAGGTAGGCTGCATCGGCAGGTACAGGAGTCTTGTCGGCAGCCGCGTCCCGCAAAACGCGGTCCAGCCGTGTCAGTGAGATCACGCGTGTTCCCACGCCTCCGGCGGTGTTCCCGCCGCTTTGTTTGATCTGTTCGAGCAGGTCCGAACGTTGCTGTTCAGTCAGCCGGGCAACCGTTCCCGTAATGGCACCTTCGGCATCGACAGCCACGCCGCCAACAACTCCGAAGAAATTGTTCCCTCCGATTCCACCATTGTTACCCTGGGCACCCACAAAGGGGGCCGCCGCAAACATGAACATTGCCGCACAGACAATCCAGCCGAATCGCATTAGGTTACACCATTGTTTAAAGGGCATTTCAAGCTCCTGACCACAAAAAGACCCGCCCCGCAAACAGGATTGCCGGACCACATGAGGACCTGTACCGGGACTGTGCCCAATCAGAGGCATGGTATCCCTGTCATTTTCGGTACGCGTATCCGCTCCCGTTTACCTTTAACCAGACTAACTGCACAAACACGAAAAAGCAAGAAAACCCAAGAATCCAAGGAATCGGGAAACTCGCAGGGAACACCTTTCAACCGGCAGGGTTTATCGAAAAGGGTTCGATCCAACCGCCTGGCGCGATCCTGTCCGGGGGTTCGACAGTGGACCCATTCCTGGTTTTGCGGGCAGCACCGACAGAGGGAAGCGTGGAATTGCCGTTCCCACCGGCAATTTCCAGACCAATAATGTAAACTGGTCACTGGAATATTCGAACGGAATCCGGATTGGCCCGATTTTCCGGAGAAATCACTGGCCTGAATCGAGGCCCGGAACCCTGCCCGGCCGCCCCCCTTCCAACCCCCTGATCGCATGACGCAAAAAGCGCTTAAACCCAAAGAATCGGCCCCGCTGGCTGCCTATCTGGTCGTCCGCGACGGGGCCAAATGGTCGGACGTATTCAGGCTGATTCCCGGTCGGACGATGACGATTGGACGTTCGCCGACATGCCAGATCATCATCCGCGAAGAACAGGCCAGCCGCCAGCACGCCGAAATCTTCATGTCCGACGGACATTGGGTGATTCGGGACCTGACCAGCCGAAACGGGACGGCCGTCGGCGAAAAACGACTGACCGGTGACCACATTCTGACCCCCGGCGATATCGTCTGGATCGCCAGAACCCAACTCGTTTTTGTCAACGATCTGCACGACGCCTACGACAGCAAATCCGGTTCGTCACCCTCAGGGCTGGTGGCCAAACATCGGGAAACCGCCACGGGTCTGGAAATCGACGACGACCAGCCGACAATGCCGGTGGCCACCAGTGAACCCACCACGATTACGCACCGCCGCGACAAAACGCGTTACCTCGCCGACCCGGAATCTGGCGAAGAGGCCGATTCCGTGCCCAAAGTTGGACGGGCCGCCACCCGACTCTGCCGGCTCGCATTTGAACTGGCCAACGAAACGACATTGCGGGGCATCGCCCGAATGGCTCTGGATGCCATCATCGAAGGCACTGGCGTCGATGCCGGTGCGGTGCTGATGGTGCCGGCCGGCAAAGCCCTCGCCAAACCGGACCAGCTGGAAATCGTGGCCTGGCACTCGTCGCGAATGCCCGACTACCAGCGGGTCTCGGCGTTTCTGACCGAGACCGTAATGCGCGAAGGCCAGGCGGTTCTCGCCCGCGACGTGGTCGACGACAGCGCGCTCGGTTTCCGTGACAGCAAGGGAGTCGTGAATGCGACCAGTGTTATCTGTGCGCCCGTGAGAATGAATCAGCGAACGGTGGCCCTCGTGCATCTGTACTCCACCAACGACGATCTGGTGCTCGATCCCGATGA
>JBGSVU010000763.1:0-5118 GCA_041752775.1 Pirellulaceae bacterium
ATCGCGGGGCGCATCATAGTCCCCCCGATGCAATACCCACGCGGGCCGGGGCGTCGCGGCCTCTTGCATCACCATCGTCTCCTGGACGGGTTGCCGCGCATCGAAAACAGCCCGAACCAGTTTGCCAACCTCCGCCGCCAGTTCACGCCTCTCAGGAATGGTGGCGCGAAAATACTCCAGCAGATTTTCATCCGAAACCTGACGAACCTCGACCGTTTTCTCCTGCCGGGCCAACAGACCGGCCTCCACATTGCAAAGCGCCCGATCAAAAACCTGGACCTCGTCCACGGCACCCGATTTCAACCCGGTGGAACGAAACCGCTGGCCCATCGCAAATCCCGCGAATCCACCCGCTCCAGGAGCCTTGTACAGATTGTTCCTGAGCACCACACAGTCGTCCCGGCCATTGATCCACAACCGCATGCCCTCCGCCGTTCCCGAACCGTCGTTGCTGATCACAACGTGGAACCATTCTCCTGACGGCAATTCGACCCGGGATTCAATCGCGAGCGCTTCGCCTGGCCAGAACCGGACCGCGGCATACTGCATTCTGCCCTGCCTGATCACGAGTTCCGTTCCGAAAAAACCCACGTCGGTCCCATTTTGCCGATGCAATATCACGGCGTCGTCCAGTCCCTCCGGACGTTTCATCCAGAAGGAAACAGAGCAGGTTTGCCACGGATCAAAGTTCGCGGCGGCTTCAGGAAACTCAGTCGCAGCGTCTCCGGTAAATTGCAGTGCGTTTCCGGTTTTCCCCGGTACAACGCTGTTTTCGGCGGGACTCGTCGCCGCTTTTCCACCCGGCACGGAATTGGCAAAAGTGCCGTCGTCGGAACGTTCATCCAGCGACCATGCCGCGACCGGAGGTGAAATCATCCCAACAGCCGCAACGCCAGCTTTCCATTCCGGATATTTTCGTGCAACCATCTCCTGGTCAAATTCCAGAAGCTGTTCCCGGATCGACTGCAGGATCGTTTCCGCCTGGTCTATCACTGCCAACTGTTGTTCGGTGGGCAACGCCAGGGCCGGTGTCGGCGTGTGGCTGCTGTCCAGATACAGTCCAGATTCGTCGATGCTGTTGAAAAAGGCCGACAGGTTGTAATAGTCCCGCTGGGACACCGGATCAAAACGGTGGTCGTGGCAACGGGCACATTCGAGGGTCAGTCCCAACACGGCGGTTCCATAGGTATTCACCCGGTCGGCGACGTACTCGTTCCGCCATTCTTCGGCAACGCTGCCCCCCTCGTTGGTCTGACGATGCAGCCGGTTGAACGCCGTGGCCAGTCGCTGCTCCCGCGTCGCCCCCGGCAACAAGTCACCGGCAATCTGTTGAACCAGAAAATCGTCGTATGGCAAATTCCGGTTGATGCTGTCAACGACCCAGTCCCGCCACGGCCAGGTGGGGCTGAGCAGATCCGACTGGTAACCGAATGAATCCGCGTACCGCGAGGCATCCAGCCAGGAGACCGCCGTGTGCTGGCCAAAATGTTCCGACGCCAACAGGCGTTCAACCACTTTTTCGAATGCCTGCCCTGTCGAATCGGCCTGGAATTCCAGTATCTCTTCGGGGGTGGGAGGCAGTCCCGTCAAATCCAGCGTGACGCGGCGCAACCAGCGCCATCGTTCGGCAGGACCCGAGGGTTGCAGTCCCTCGCGCCGCAACGAATCCAGCACAAACGCATCGATCGGATGACGGACCCAGGGATCGCTGATTTCCGGAACCGGAATTTCTTCGGCAACGGGCTGGAATGCCCAGTGCCCTTCGTAACGGGCTCCCTGTTCGATCCAGAGGCGAATGGTCTGCTGCTCATCGGGCGAGAGCTTCAGGTGCGAATCCGCCGGCGGCATAATCAGTGCATCGTCATCACTGGTGATCCGCTGCCAGGCGATACTGGACGCCGCATCTCCAGGAGCGAACACTGGCCCCGCTCCCGAAGGCGATTCGCCCATTCCCGCATCCGCCAGATCCAGACGCAACCCGGAAGCATTCGCCGTCCCGTCCGGCCCGTGACAAATGAAACAGCGGTCGGCCAACAGCGGACGAATATCGCGGCTGAAACTCACCCGTTCATCTGCCCGGTTACCGGGCGCGGCAGGCTCCTGGGCCGGATTCTGCGCCAACCCATTGGCAAAGCCACACAGGCAAATCAGGTTGCTCAGGCAAATCAGGACTGTCAGAGCTGTCGCGAGCCTGCGGTGGGGCATTTCGATTTCCGGAATAGTCGGTTCAGACCTGAAGGCTTCAGAGCCAGGCCCTGTCCGAATCATCGTAACTTTTTCGGTCGTGCGAATGCCAGAGTGGCAATCCCTCCCTCAACCGGATCGCCAGGGTTTCCACTTTTTCCGAAGATCCGGGCATGGACTGTGTTGAATCAAACCTCGTTTCTTCAACCGGACCCGGTTCAAAATCCCATTCACCATTCTTGATCGCTTCGAGGATGGAATTGCCCACGTTGGAATTTCCTTGGTTACAGAGACTGAAAACGACGCTTCCCTGCAACACCCCATTGGTCCATCCGTGAGCGGCTTTCGGCAGTGCTAGCCGCGAATGTGCTTCAATATGGGGATCCAGTCCGGCTTGTCAAGTTTTTTTTCAATATTTTTGCCTGGTGCCGTGGGGAAAGTTGGTCTGAGGCGTTCCCGCAACCAGCGTGGCTCGCACGAGGGCCGGGAAATCAGCCTGTGCAAATGACCTACGGACCTGCTGTTTTTTGTCAACGGACGGGTGTCGGCGGACAGGATCGGCCGCAAAAACTGCCCTTTTCTGGAAAACTGCAGTTGATTTGGACTTGGCTGCAGGTAAGCTGAACTACAGACAGGGGTGGCCGAAAAACAGGGATCGACACACAAAGTGGCGTATCGCAGGTTTGGCTTTACCCGTGCCAAAAATCTCCCCGGAACGGAGCCAGTCATGACCGCAAATAATTCTCCGCGCGTTTTTCTTCTCTTTGGCCTGATGGCCGTTTTCTGCACCGCCCTGTCCGCGGACATTGTGATTGACGGCTACGATGCCCCGCTTCACGACCGGTTCACGAATTCCAGTTCGTTCATCATGTCCCAGTTCGACATGTCGGGCGTGGCGCAAACCCAGTCCGGAAGGTGGGCCACCGCGCTCAGCAACAACGTCGTCGCCTCGGCATGGCATTTGCGCCCGGTAATCGGCGAAAACGTCTATTTCTACGCCAACAACGACCCCAATTCCATTCCCATCGTCCGAACTGTCGTTTCCGAATTCCGCATGAACAACGGCAACGGCACAACTGACATCGCGATGGGCGTGTTGAACGAACCCCTGCCACAAAACATCCAGTTCTACAATATTGCCAGCACGTTCCTCTCCGGGACCCCTTCGACATCGACCAGCATTATCCTGAATGACGCCGGGCCCTATCAGAACGAGAACATGTATATTTTTGGCCGTTCGCCGTTCAATGAGAACGCGAGCACCACTGACAATCGTTTTGTGTACAACGACCAGGCGGTGGGGCGCAACCGAATTACCGGTTACGCGGAGAATGTCTTGTTCAATGGCAACACCGATGTGGACGCCCTGATATTCTTGCACGACGCCACGGGGGCGGCCAATTTTGTGGAATACGAAGCCCGTTTGCGGGGCGGCGATTCGGGCGGACCAATGTTTTTTGACAACAACGGAGAACTGGTACTGATCGGTACCAACGCCTTTCTGTTGGGTGGAGATGCAGGCAGCGGCGTCAACTATCTGGGTAACTACGCCTCCCAAATCCAGGCGTACATTCTTGCCAACGCCGTGCCGGAACCATCGTCAGTGCTGATGCTGGGTGCGTTTTGTTCAGTGATGTGTTGTTCGGGACGTCGAAGGCCTGTTTGAAACAGTGGCCGGGGACTCGTTGGCCAGGTTCTGGTTTTGCAAATTTAAAGTGTTGTGACATTTCCCAACACTCCATAAAAAGTGCAAAACTGGAACACGGCCAGGAACAAGCCTGCAAAATATTCGACAAACCGAACCGGTCCCCGTTTCTTGTCGTTGCTTGCCCGACGGTTATATGGAATTGCCGCGAAAACAGCAGGTGGCTAGACTGATGACATGAGCACAGCTTCGCAATATCATCCGGTTTCTGTTACCGATTACCTGGCAGGCGAACGCCAGGCAAAGCGCAAACACGAGTTTGTCGATGGCGTAGTCTATACAATGGCTGGAGCCACGGTTCAGCACAATCGAATCGCTTCCAATGCAACCGTCGCGTTAGGTTCGCAACTCCGCGACAAGCGTTGCGAAGTCTTCAATTCCGACATGAAAATCCGTGTGCGCCTCAGTCGCGGGACGCGTTTCTACTATCCTGACGTCCATGTGGTTTGCCAAACAGGCACGCCCAGCGATGTTTTCCACGACGCTCCAGTGGTGATTGTCGAAGTGATTTCAGAATCGACACGCCGCACAGATGAGTTTGAAAAACGGGAGGCGTACCTGACGATCGATTCGTTGAGTGTCTACATTCTGGTCGAAACCAGTGCACCTTCGGCACTCGTCTATCGACGCGCTGACAGCGGATTTGAACGGGAAGTGTATGCCGGGCTGGATGCGATTATTCCCCTGCCTGAAATTGAATCCGAATTGGCGATTTCCGAAATATACCGTAACGTCGAATTCGTGCCCCTCGTTACCGATGACGAACCGGATTCGTAAACCTGCACCGGACCAATTGCGAATAACGGGGAACATCCCGAGCTTCGACGATTGGAATCACTCCAAATTTGCAATACCCGACGCAAGCTCGTCCACTACGATCGGCAGGACGTCATCAGCCGGCTGGTATTCGGGCCGACTTTTTTACGCCCACCAGCCGCCGTTGACGTGAATGGTCTGGCCCGTGACGTAACTGGCGAGGTCGCTGCAAAGAAACAGGATGACGCTGGCGATTTCCGGCGGTTCGGCAAACCGTGCCAGCGGAATCTGCGTGATCATCGCCCGGCGATTTTCTTCCGGAATCGACTGCCCCATCTCCGTGTTGACGACTCCGGGGGCGATGGCGTTGGCGCGGATGTTTTTCCGGGCCAGTTCCCGGCTCAGGACTTTGGTCAGCGTCATCACGCCCGCTTTGGCCGAAGCGTAATTGGCCTGGCCAAAAAAACCGGTCA
>JBGSVU010000764.1:0-9277 GCA_041752775.1 Pirellulaceae bacterium
ACTCGTGATTCCCGCATGAAGGAACGCAAAAAATACGGACTGCGTGGCGCCCGCCGCGGAACACAGTTCTCAAAACGCTAGTTTTTCAGAACCCGGTCCGCCGGCCAGTTTGCTGGCACTACTTTCCCAAAAAAACTACCCTGCCCTTTCGCGGCAGGGTTTTTTTATGCCATTTACTGAAAGGCATCGCGATTTCCCACGCTTGAGATTGACGCAAAACCCCTCCCAATGGTACTTTTCCGGCCTTCCGGTTTTTTTTGAATCACCCGTGCAAGGAGGCACATCGCGATGGCAGGCAGCAACGAGATTCCGGGCGTACCCCTGTTGGACGTTTTGCGTGACAACGAACCCCTGAATGGCGAGTTCATCGAAGCTGCGACGCGCGTGATTCTTTCCGGCCAGTATGTCGGTGGTCCCGATGTCCAGAAACTGGAACAGTTGTTGGCCCGGACCTGTGATACACGTTACGCGGTTGGATGTGCTTCGGGTTCCGATGCCCTGTTACTGGCACTGATGGCCATCGACCTGAAACCGGGCGATGAAGTCCTGCTGCCCAGCTTCACTTTTTTTGCCACCGCGAGTTGCGTCACGCGTCTGGGTGCCACTCCCGTTTTCGTCGACATTGATCCACAGACTTTCAATATCGACGCGGACCTGATTGAAGACCTGATCACAAGCCGAACCCGGGCGATCATTCCCGTGCATCTGTTTGGGCAATGCGCTGACATGAGTGCGATCATGGACATCGCCACCCGCCATTCGCTGCGGGTGGTCGAGGATTGTGCGCAGTCGATTGGCGCCACCTGGTGCGGTCGCCAGTCGGGCAGCATCGGTGACATTGGATGTTTCAGTTTTTATCCGACCAAAAACCTCGGCGGATTTGGTGACGGCGGAGCGCTGACCACAAATGACGCCGACCTGGCCGACCGGGTCCGGTTGTTGGCCAACCACGGAATGAGACCGCGTTATTACCATCAGGCCGTCGGGTTGAACTCGCGACTGGACTCGCTTCAGGCGGCACTGTTGAACGTCAAGATTCCGCACCTGGCCGGTTGGACAGCCGCCCGCCAGCGAAATGCACAGTTTTACCAGCGGGCTTTTGTGGCCGCCGGGTTGTGCGATTACCTCGCTCCGCCCCTGGCCTCGGGAGAGTGTGGACATGTCTGGAACCAGTACACCGTCCGGATTCCAGGCGGCCAGCGCGATGTCGTTCGGCAAAAACTGGCGGACGCCCGAATCGGAACGGAAATCTACTATCCCATCCCGCTCCACAAACAGTCCTGTTTTGCCGAATTCAACAATGACCGTTCGAGCCTGGTGCAGACGGAAAAGGCCACCAACGAAGTCCTGAGTTTGCCCATTTTCCCGGGGCTGCAGGAAGAGGAGCTGGGCCGGGTAGTCGATCGCCTGCAGGATATTCTGTGCGGTTGTGAAGCGGTCCGCCGCGAAGCGGCCTGATGCAGGGCAGTTGCCGGGCGAGGCGGTTTTTCAGCCTGTTCCCGCTGGTCGCGACCCAGGGTGGGGACTACACTGCGGTTTTGACTTCTTGCACGCGGTTGCTGGTTCATGCTGAAGAATGCCCCTGTCCGCTCGCTGGCTTGTGACGGGTTGACTGTTGAAGGCTATTCACGGGCCGCCGTTCAGACTTACTGGCGTGTTCCGGAACTGAAAATCGGTTTCGATCTGGGGGCACATCCGTGGGACTTCATGGGTGTGCCCAACTGGCTGATTTCACATTGCCACCTGGACCACATCGCCGCGTTGCCATCGTATCTGGCGCGGCGGCGGATGATGAAAATGGAGCCGCCGCGGCTGCTCGTGCCGGAATACGCCGTCGACCCGGTCAAAGCGATGCTGCGTTCCTTCCTCGCCCTCGACCGCGGAAAGTTTCCCTGCCGGATTGTCGGCATGCGGCCGGGCCAGCGGTTTGAGCTGTCGCGCGAACTGGTGGTCGAAGCTCTCGCGATGACGCACCGGATTCCCTGCCTCGGTTATGTGATTTATGACCGTCGCCGGAAACTCAAACCAGAACTGGCCGAGTTGAGTGGAGAACAAATCCGGGACATTCGCATGAAGGGAGAAGAGGTCACCAACACGGTTCTGAAGCCGATGGTTGGATATACGGGCGATACGTCACCAGAAGGGCTGGACAACAATCCTGTCCTGTTTGAGTGCAAGGTACTGATTGCGGAAATGACGTTTCTGTCGCGCGATCACCGTCTGGAGTTTGTGCACCGCAATGGTCACATGCACCTGGACGACTACGTTGCGAGGCAGGACCGTTTCCAGAATGAAATGATTGTCTGCGGCCATGTCAGTACGCGGTATTCGCGCAAACAGGCCGAATCGCTGCTGGACAAAAAACTGCCGGGCCGGCTCAATGGCCGGTTGCATCTGGTGATTTGACTGGCAGGATTCGGGGCGTCCCGCTGAATAAACGATGAACGACGATTTTCTGTGGCCTGACCAGCGCCCGCCCGCCAGTCTGTACGTTCATGTTCCGTTTTGCCGGCACCGTTGCGGCTACTGCAACTTTGCCCTCGAGGCCGGGCGGGACTGGCTGATCCCACGCTATGTTGATGCACTGCTGCGCGAAATCGATCTGGCCCAGGCCCGGAGCGATTTTGTGGTGGCGCCACTGAAGACTGTTTACCTCGGCGGGGGAACACCGACGCGACTGGCCGGAAAAGAACTGCAACGGCTGGTTCAGGGAATTCGCAGCCGCTTCGGGACGGAACCAGATGCCGAGATTACGGCAGAAGCCAACCCGCAGGACCTCGATGAATCGCTGGCAGGACAGTTGGGCGAACTCGGTTTCAACCGGATCAGCCTCGGTGTGCAGTCCCTGAATAACGACAAGCTGAGGCTGCTGGAACGGGATCATGATGCGGCCGGTGTTCGGCAGGCGGTTGAGTGGTGCCGCTCCTTCGCCCGCAGTATTTCTGTTGATGCAATTTTTGCCACACCAGGTGAGACGCTTCAGCTCTGTCAACGGGATCTGTCTGAAATCCTGGATTTGCTGCCGGACCATTTGTCGGCCTACGAGCTGACCTGGGAAAAAGGAACCCGTTTCTGGAACCGGTTGCAACGAGGGTCGTTGAACGCGGCAGAGGAAGATCAGCGAAGCGAAATGTATGAATACCTGCAGGCGGAGTGTTCGCAGCGCGGGTGGCAACAGTACGAGGTTTCGAGTTTCGCCCGCTCCCGGGAATTTCGCTCGGCACACAACCAGGTTTACTGGTCCGGACGATCGTGGCTGGCTTATGGCCCCGGGGCAGCCGATTTTTGTCAGGGCGTCCGGGTGATCCGGCATCGCAGCACCATGCACTACATGCGTTCGGTCGAATCCGGGGTGCTGGACTGGGAAGTGGACCAGTTGCCGTTCGAAACACGCGTGGCTGAGATTTTTTGTGTGGGGCTGAGACAACTCGATGGCTGGCAGGACGAAACCTTTCGGGAGGCCTGTGGAGTTTCACTGCATGACGTTGCTCCCGGCGAAGTGGGACGAATGGTGCAGGAACGGCTGCTGGAACGCTCCCCAGAAGGAATCCGGATATCGCCGCGCGGGTTGATGGTTCACGATCTGGTTTGCCAGCGGATCATGTGTGCGGTGCAGGCCTGAACAGGCCTCAGGTGCCAACCGCTCCGGCATTCTGGCGGGAGATGCCGCCGGGGAACAGGAGCGTCCAGCACGGGTCCGGACGGGAAGGGAACTGAATGGTTCAGGCCCCGGTCAGCGAATGCTGCGGTCCTTGATCTGTGGAAGATGTTTCAGTTCCAACAGAGGTGATTTGGCGTACTCCAGCATGACTTCGATTTCCGGCCTTTGCTCGAGAAACCGCACCATCGCATCCACTGGAATGGTCGTATTGTCCAGCTCCAGAATTTTCAGCGTTTCCAGACCAGTCAGGGCGATCAATTCCTTTTCTCCAAAGCGGCTGTTTTGCACGTGGATCTCTTCCAGAGCGTTAAACCGCGCCAGTTGTTCGCAACTGCCAGCTTCGAAAATTTCCACGCCCCGAAAACAAACCCGATAAATGCCCGATGGCTCCAGCGGTTCCAGCAACTTCGCCGTGACATGCGACAATGTCAGGTCCAGAACCCTCAACTCGTTCATCGCCGCGAGTGGTTGCAGGTCTGCACCGTCCAGTGATTTGGAGTCGATCCCCAACACGACCAGTTGCGGAAACGTTCGCGCGACATGCTCGACTGTTTTTCCGGTAATGCGCAATTGATTCAGCCGCAATTCGTGCAGCGCGGGCATGGGACCGGTCTGCAGAAATTCACTGTCCGCAATGTTGCACCGTTCCAGCCCGAGGCTGTTCAGCCCCGTCAAACGTCCCACATGCGGAAGCGAACGTCCGGTGATCCGCCGGGTTGGACCACCATTCAGATAGAGTCGGTTGCATTTGGGCAGATTCCCCATCATCGCACAGACTTTCGCGACTTCTTCATCCCCGGCATTGCCCAGCCCGATCGCGTGGATCTCAAAGTCGCCTGGTGGAATCTCCGCCTCTGACCTGATGACCCCAAAGTCGGTGGCGAGGTCGCCGGAATTGGACAATACCCATCGGGCGATGGCTTGCGGACCGGATTCCGCTGCCGGTGACCGCGGCCGTTCCGGCTGGCCGGCGTTGATTTCCGGTTGCCCGCTTTCGGCATTTTTCCCGTCGTCCGTCAGTTGCGAAATTGTGACAACCGGTTTTCCGTTTCGCAAAAGAGTCAGCTTGTCGCCTTCGATTACCAGATTGGCGTCCCTGTTGTCAGCCAGCCGGATTTCGTATTGCCCCGAACGATACCAGAACTTGTTGTCGCCACGACCGACCGAGACCTGGTCCACCACACTTCCATTTTTCAGAATCTCAACTGAAACGTTCTCCGCAGAATCACTTTCGATACGGATGTACCCCCCGTCGGTTTTGAGCCAGATGATTCCCATCATCAGGGCCAGAACCGGCAGACTTGCCAACAGCATCCAGCGAGTCCGGTGGCGCGGTGGAGCGATTCGGGCAGGTTCCTGGCGGTCAGTGGAGTAACCGAAATCGGGTTTGGTGACAGCGGGAACAGCCAGGAATGAAACCGGCCGGGATTCCACTGGCGACCGCAGACCGGATTCCGTCGGCCACAGATATTTCGTCGAATCCATCAGGAGCGCGGGCAAATCATGGCCATTTGTGAAAGGAATCAGTGCCGCAATGAATTCCTCCGCTGTCTGGAACCTGTCGGCCGGATCGCGTTGCAGGGCCCGATCGACGATCGCCACCAGCCCGGCAGGCAAGTCGGCACACCGCTCAGCGATCGAAGGTACCTGTTGTGACAGAAGTGCATTCAGCTTCTGTCCCTGAGTCGTGAATTCCGGCCCCGACCAGGGAGCCAGTCCCGTAAACAGCCGGTACATCGTCGCGCCCATGGAATAGATGTCCGACCGTGCATCAACCTGCCGGCTGTCCAGACATTGCTCGGGAGACATGTAATCGATCGTGCCCATAATCTGATCAACGGCGGTCATGGATGTTCGGGACGGATCGTCGTGCTCAATTCGTGCCAGTCCGAGATCGAGTAATTTCACGACGGTATTGGTAAAGGGAGCATTGTCCGACGCTGGATCCCTGTCGGCGTCTGCGACAGGGTCCCGGGGCTGGTTTCCAGTCAGGGCGCAGAGCATGATGTTGGAGGGTTTGACGTCGCGATGAATGACACCGTTTTGATGGGCATACTGCAAGCCGGTCGCGGCCTGACGCATAATTTCACAGAAGTCGCCATACCTCGCACGCACGGGGTTCATTTTGGCAATCGTCGACAGGTCAACGCCGCGCAGCAACTCCATTGCAAGGTAAAAACGGCCTCCGAATTCGCCGGCGTCCAGTCCCGAAACGATATTGGGATGATCGAGTTTGCCGACCGCCTGCATTTCGCGTTCGAACCGCCGGGACACCTGTTCGCTCCCGGTTTTTTCCGCGGGCAAAACCTTGATCGCCACATCCCGACCGAGGTGCACGTGTCGGGCGCGATAGACCAGCCCCATTCCCCCGGAGCCAATCGGTTCCAGCAACTGGTAAGGACCGATTCTTTCGGAAGGGTCGTCGGACGCCAGGTGTTGTTCGGGCAAAGTACTGGACCTGGTGCCCCTGCCGGTTAGGGTGTTGCCTTCCGGACGTTCGGTCGACAACTCGGCGTTTGCGGCAGGCCACGCCTGCCCCACTTCGAGGACTCTTCGCAGGGCCTCATCCAGTCCGGCAAACGTTTCAAATTCCGGATTTTGAAGTCCCACGGCGCTGCTGGCGCGGACAATCGAAGCCACGAGGGGGTCATGGCTGGAACTCTGATTCGCAAGGATTTGAAGACATCCAGGACAGGAATCGACATGAACACTGATTGTGCGGCGCGCTTCCCTGTCGCGTATCTCCCCTTTCGCAAACTGGGTGATGGCCTGTTTGCCGGGGCATTTTTCAGAATCCAGAAAATCAGAATCGGCCACGTTATCGCCTGCCAGAAAAAAACCGATCAGCCCCCAACAGGTATCTCGAAAAAGTCTTACAGAAAAAACTGGCTGCGCTTCAGCACCCTGAAAGAACCAACTGACCTTTCGCATTGCGACCGGTAACGGCCCACCGGCACCCGAATCAAAGGACTGGTCCCGCCAGGCCAAAACCGCCCCGGCCGCTGTGCTAGCTCAACCCGTCCAGTTCATTTCTCAAATGGCTCAAGACTCGTGACTTGGCGGTATAAACCGAACCGACGGAGATCCCCAGTTCAGCCGCCACGTCGGCGGCCGCCCGGTTTTCAATTGTAACCTCCCAGAAAGCCCGCCAGGTCGATTCGCGAAAGTCGTTCTGGATCATCTGCAATGCCCGAAACGCCAGGCTGTCCCGGTCCGAAATCAGGGACGGACCGGAATCGTCAGAAATCTCCTGTTCGGGCAAATCGGCCATGCGCAGACTTGCCCTGGTTCCGCCTTCAGCGACCGGTTGCGACAGGCGGTTTCGAAAATGGTCCCGGATTTTATTGCGGGTGATTCCGTACAACCAGCCGCGAAAAGGGGGCCGTCCCGGTCCGGAATCGAACCGGGTAATCGAGCGGGCCACTGCCTGAAAAACTTCCTGGACAACGTCGGCTGCATCTTCGGGCTGTAACCCGGCAGCGATTGCCCACCTGTAGGCCAGAGGCGTGTAAAGACGGGACAGCCGCTCCCACGCCACGCGATCCATGTTGCGGGCGCGCTCGATCAGGCTGGGAGAGGTTTCCGACCCAAAGGATTCAGTCATCAGCAGTTTCTATACGGCGGCAGTGTGATCCGTCCATTCTGACAGGGATTCAGCGGGCGAACTGCGGGCCCCAATCTTGCGTGGTGCTGCAATTATTCACCAACCATCAGCCTCCGACGATGCGCTCGAGCCGGCCAATTTGGGAGCGCACGTTTTCCAGGTCGGGACAGAGGGTCAAAGCCAGTCGAAAGGAATCGAGCGCGAGTTGCATTTCATCTATTTGCAGATAACTGCCGGCCATGCCAGATGCCGCCAAAAAATGGAATCGATTCAGTTGCAGGGCTTCGGCCCGCGCTGCGATGGATGATTCGTGTTCGTGCAGTCCGGCGAGGGCAGTTGCCTGCTGGTTCCAGGCTTCGGCTATTTCCGAATCTGTATCGATCAACTGGCCAGTCCACGCCAGGGCCTGGTCGAACTTGCTGCACCGATTCAGCCATGCCGCGCGATTCAGTGCAGCGCGAACGGCAGGTTTGCCCGTGCGGAACCAGAGTTGACGAATACCGTGATCGGCCACCATGCGGACACCCCGGTCGGGATCGCAGAGGGCCCGCCCCAGATGTTCGTTGTTGTCAAAATCGCCCAAAAAACCGATCGCCAGTCCAGCGGCCCGCCGCAGGTCAGGCGCACCGGCAACCAGCAGTTTTTCCAGAGTTCCAAGCGTATATTGCGCGGCAACAGATTCCACAAAACGGGCCGAGTCTTCACTGGCCAGAAATTTGTGATAGAACCGAAGCAGTTGTGAGTGAATAATGTCGTGGGGCGACATGACGGCGACTTTCGGCAGCCAAATTAAAAAATCTCGCACGGGCAATTCTTTCGAGTCTAATTGGGAATGTCACCTTGCTCAATAATGCGAATGCGGATCACGATGATTGATGTTTCCCAAACCCCCGATAATCCAGCAAATCAGGAAAGCTGTAACAGCTGTAGCAAATGGGCGCCCCGCTTTCCGGGCGTTTTTTTTCCGGCTGGCTGTCTGCTGTCACTCCTGGTCACCTGGTGTATCTGCTGCAAGCCGACCGAAGCGGACGCACAGACCTGGCGGACGGGTGACCAATTCCAGATCGCTGCTGGTCGCGGCGGATTGAGCCTGGGGTGGAATAACGCTCCGCTGGGCAGCGAACTGCATGTCGCCAGCGAGACCCTCAAACTGGCGGTGTTCCTGGACCGGCGAATCGACAAATCGCGCTGCGTGGCACTGCAGCTGGACAATATCTCGTTCGAACAGGGGCTGTGGCAAATCGCCGAATCCGGTCCCGAACCGACCGCTGTGGTGAGGCTGCAGAACATTTTCTATTTCGGCCCGCCCGCCGCAGCTGCGCACCTGCAGAACTCCGTCACCGAACTGGAGACGCTTGTTCGCAGCAGCAAACTGCCACCTGCAGTGCGGCGTGCACTGGAAAAAGAAGTTGCCTTCCGGAAATCAGATCCGTTTGAACCTGGCCTCGCCATTCAGGAATTGCTCAGCAGGAACCGGCTGAAGGTCGATGGTGCCGACGACCTGCCTCACGATTACTGGCGTCCCGTGGATTTGCCCGAAATGAGCCAGGCCCAGCTGTTGAATCTGTTGCTCTGCGGATTCGGACTGGAACTGACCGTCAGCGGCGAAGGACGCCTGGCAATCGAACCCGTCGATCTGCAGCAACTGGCCAGTTACCGGTTTTCGGATGTCCAGAGCCGGGAATTCGATTCTGCCAAACTGGAAACCGGACCGGATATTGAAGTCCGAAAGGCTGGCAACCAGACAGAGCTGCGTGGTCAAACGAAACCGTTGCTGGACACCATCCGTGAATTCGCGTTTCTGTCGGCGGAGGAAACCGAAAAGCGGCCGACGGGCAAATCCGTGCTGTCCATTCACACAACGGCCAGACGGGGCGACATTGTGGCAACGATCGCTGCACATCTGAAACTGCCGGTTCTGGCCGATCCAGACTGTCAACAAGCACTGCAGGAAATTGTCGAAATCCAGATCGACCGGGCGACGCCGGATGAAATCCTTGAACAGGCTTTAC
>JBGSVU010000765.1:0-3096 GCA_041752775.1 Pirellulaceae bacterium
AAACGCCGTGGCCGTCACGACTTTTCCAGCCCCATCGACGATGCCAATTTTCACATTCGTCCCACCGACATCCACGCCTGCGAACAGTGCATCGACGGGGATCGGGCGCAGCGTTTTTTTTTCTGACGACATGAAGAGGCAACGTGGTCCGGCGGCAATGAAACTTTGGCCTATCCTAAAATAAAAGCCAAAAAAAGCAATGCAAACCGGAGCAATTTCAGGAATCTGGCGCAGGCACCATGGACGTCCCTCGCCCGTCGATTCTCACCCTGCCCGATCTGCGGCCGGGCACCATCCTGCCCTGCTTTCACTGGTGGACCGACCTCGGGCCAAGATTCCTCGCCATGGCCCAATTCCTCGCCATGGCCCGACTCCATCCCTTGGCCCAACTCCTCCCCATGGGTGGTGCCCATGGCTACGCCTACTTTGGCAGCGACACCATCTCGCCCCCGTCGCGGGTGGCCAGTTGCGGCATGATCTCGTTGGCACTGTAACCAATCAATCGCGTGCTGCCATCGCACATCGCAAAGACCGCACCGCCCGGATGGTAGCTCCAGAAATGCAGTGTGTCGCACCGCTGCCCGTACCGCCCCGGAACAAATTCATACGGACCGTCCGGGCACGACTCCAGCCAGTTCGTCACGCCCGGCGTCGGCGGCGCCTTCCGTTCGCGCACACCCAGCAGCATGTCGCACGATCCGGTGCCCTGCTGCCCGTACCCGGCGTACCACCAGCCGTACCAGAAATCCGGGGAAGCCGGCCGTTCGCCAATCATCAGCGTGTGCGTCGTCCCGTCGGCAATCTCGTTGAACCCGGTTCTCGAATCCCGGTAGAAGACCCCATCGCGTTTCTCCCAGTCGGTTCCGTTGACGCCGAGGTAGCTGGTGGATGCGACCAGCCGGTTCTCGTGGGTCCAGTGCTGCTGGCCGGAGTCCGCCTCGCTGGGGCACTGGTACAGATCGACCACGGTCTGCATGCCGAGGTGTCCGGAAAAAGGGGATGGACTGGACTGATAATCCTGCGCGGCCCGGTCGAACAGGGGCTGCAACTCCGCAAACGGCAGGACTTCCTGCAACCAGGAGCGGGAGCGAAACGGCTGGGCGTCGTAGGCGGTGATTCCGGCAGGGAGGTGTCCATGTACGGATTCAAAATTCAACAGTCCGAGGGCAATCTGCCGGACCTTGTTCGAACAATCCGTCCGCCGCGCCCCCTCCCGCACCATCTGCACCGCAGGAATCAGAATCCCCACCAGTATCCCAACGATGGCGATCACAACAAGGAGTTCGACAAGGGTAAAGGCCAGTTTGAGTCGGGTGATGATTCTGGTTTTCATTTTTTGTTCAAATCTGCAAAAACTATCGGTACTATCCGTCCGCGATTGTCTGAGTTGACAGTATTTCAGCTATTGCGCAGCCCTTCATGGGGACAGATCAGAATTCGATCAGGGACCCGCGCAGCGGCAACCTGATTGAACTCTTGCCCCGGAACTTTATCGCCAAAATGTCCGCCGGGCTACGATCGCAAGCCCAATGACCCCACAAGCAAAAACCGCTATCCATAAAATTGGAAACTTCCTGCGAGCTCCCTTAGGTTCAGGATATCCAAAATGAGACAACTTAAATAGGTCATCCCGAAAAGGGATTTTTTCAAAAACATAGTTGACATCTGACTTCGCTGGATCTGGGACGGAATCCAGGTGCTTTCCCTGTAGAATTCGAACCGCAACCGGAAACTTGTTTTCAAGTTCACAAACGTATGTTGCAAACTTACCATTTTTTGGCCCTTCGATACACACACGCGCCGGCCATGTCTCGAATTCATCGCTTCCTTCCGCCTTGCGAAAAAGCAATGTTGCAGAATAAACAGGGTGCCGCCCAGCGCTAGGATCGTTGATCTTTATATGAACCCGACAAAACACCTTCCCACCTATAGTGCAATCTGAAACCTCGGCTATTCTAAAATCGTCACCAATTAGCAGATCCCGAAGTTCCATGAAGCAGGCAACACTTCGAAACAGGTCACATGATTCCACCCTCGTTCTCTTAAAAGTGGCGAATCCGGCATCTTCGGCCACAACGAGTTCATCCAGTAACCATGCTTCACCACTCTTATCTCTTGAAAGTTTGGAGGCATAATCTTTGTTGTAAAAAAAAGAACTGGCAGGTCGTTCTTGGCCGTCATACATCTGCGATGCTATTTGTATTGACTTTTTCCCGTCGCTTACATATCTTTCCCGAGTGTCTACCAAAATCGACGAATCCAGAGTCGACTTTACCGCCGGACAATTGTTAGCGATCTCTTGCGCTTCCGTCCATCTGGAAATTAGTTCGCTTGCCCGCTCCTCGGTTTGGTCAATTTGGACAGAACCAGACGATCGAACAACAGTTACAGTCAGAACGAAAAACAAAAAGACGAATCGCATAAAATCCCAACGCCTCCAGACCCTTTGATGAAATCCGCCCTTGACAGGCAAGAGCGGATGACAAATTCGCAAAACTTCAACGCCACTGAGAAATATAAACCTCAACGGCAAGTGCAATTCGTCGGATCGCCCACCACTTCCAGACATGTACAGGAAGTGGTCGGCGGGGTCAATTTGCATGGATTCGGTAGGGACACACATGTTGAGGGCACCCCCTGCTGGCGACTTCCCCTGTTCCAACACGTATCTGCGTCATCATCCACACACGCGACACCTGAAGGTGGGTCGCAAAGTGCGATTCGGCCAGCTCCAGCCAAAACCAGTGTTAAACAAACAAACACTAAAAATCCAGTTCGAACCATCACTTAATCCCTTTCACATAGGAAAAAACACTGATGCCCACCCGAAACTGCTCCGGGTGCTGCAAATAAATGTCAATTCGTTGCCTAAGTTGGCCAGCCTCCTTTGGTCTGATAACAACAGGAACCGTTATCGTCGAATTGGCGGGAATCACGGTCCCCTGCATATTTCTCGCCAAGGGCGCAATTCCTGTTTGTCAGGGTGAAATTGCGGGAAATTGCGGTTTATTCGGAGATTCAGTTTCGGTTTCATCTTCGGCATTGCAGGACGGAGTCCAGTGCCAGCTGACCAGTCGTGTTTGGCAATTCATGCGG
>JBGSVU010000766.1:0-8995 GCA_041752775.1 Pirellulaceae bacterium
GGCCGACGGATTCGGCTTCAGATTGCGAATACTCTGTCGCATCACACTGTCGGTGTATTCCGCCAGCGATACCGGTGCCGATCCGCAGTAGGTACTTCGGTCCATGTACGACCGGGCGACATCGTGACCCTTCGGTCCCAGTTCAAAGACATAGTCGTTGCCCGGAGCGGATCCGCGATGCACCACCAACTGGTCGTTCTTGAGTGTCTGCAATACGGGTTCGATGTGGGAAAAAGGCAACTTCAGCTGCCGCGCAATTCCCGACCCCGTCTGATAGCCATGCAAATAGAGGTAACGAACGATCAGGGGGAACAGCTCTTTCGGTTCCAGCCCGGCGGCCTCCAGCGATTCGGGCAACCGCGGTGCAAACGTATTTTGAGCGGTCCGCTCGGCGACCGGCCGGCTGAAAACCATCGCGGCCGTGGCTAAGGGAAGGCCTGGGCTGCTGGCATTTTCTGTTGTCATGGATTCAGACTCTGTCGAAAACGTGTTTTTGATCGCGTGCGGACCGCTGGAAAGCGTTATCGGAAAAATGGGGCCGGGCGTGTGGCCCAGTCGCTGCTTTTAGGGATTGAAGGAGTAAATCAAAAGAAACGGCATTCCAGGGCAGACCAGCCCGTTCACGCGCGTCGGCGGTCCGGTGGCCCCGCAACCAGTTCGTGCGATGCCTCGCCTGACGGTTGTAGCGGTCGTGCGGCTGGCCAGAAAAAAACAGGCCGGCTGGGGGATTATCTGAAAGGAATGACCCTCAAAGTCCGCGCTGACTGGCAACCGGTGCCGAATCGCAAGCTACGTTTTTGGGTTCGGACCGCCGGTTCCGTCGCGCCGGAACTCCATCCAGCCAATTGCCCACAGCTGAAACCTGCCGAAATGATCCATGTTCGTCGCCTGACCAAATCCTACGCCGACGCCGAATCGCGGCAGCGTCCGGCCGTCGACGGGATCAGCTTTGACGCCATGCCGGGCCGCGTGTTCGGTTTGCTGGGACCGAATGGAGCCGGCAAGACCACGACGCTCCGGATCCTCGGCACCGTATTGAAACCGACTTCGGGAACGGCGATTGTCAATGGTTTCAACGTCGTCGATCATCCCGAACACGTGCGACGCCAGATGGGTTACGTTTCGGTCAATACGGCGATTTACGACCGGATGACCGCCTGGGAAATGGTTTATTTTTTTGGTCGACTGAACCAGATTGATGACGGCCTGTTGCGGCAGCAAATCGACTGGCTTTTTGAACGTCTGCAGATGACGGCGATGCGCGACACATTGGGCAGCCGGATGTCCACCGGAATGAAACAGAAGGTCTCCATCGCGCGGGCCCTGATTCACGATCCGCCCGTACTGGTTTTTGACGAAGCGACTTCGGGTCTCGATGTTCTGGCCGCGCGGGAACTGTTCCGCACCGTTGAAGACATGAAATCCCGGGGCAAGTGCATTGTGTACTCGTCGCACATCATGAGCGAAGTCGAACGGTTGTGCGACCGGGTGGCGATCATGCTGGGGGGACGGGTTGTGGCCCAGGGAACGGTGCCCGAACTGCTCGAAACCTGGGGCCAGCGAAACCTGGAGGATGTCTTTTACGCGATTGCCGACCAGCCAGAACTGGCCAGGGAAATTGCCTGCGGAGGAGTCCGCTGATGAACTGGACCAATTGCCGCCTGGTTTTTCGTCGCGAACTGGTCGATCAGATGCGCGACCGGCGGACTCTGTTTACCGTCTTCGTCATGCCGCTGTTGCTCTACCCGATACTGGGAGCGCTGATGATGCAGCTGGCGAGTTTTTTTCGCGAACATCCGACTACGGTCTGGGTCGTGGGCGCGGAAAATCTGCCGGATGCTCCACCACTGCTGGATGCAGAAACGGTCGCCACCGGCCTGGCCAGCGATGCGGGCCGGAGGCTGATCCGGCTGCAAATTGATGACTCCGCAACGGGCTTTCTCCAGCGCTGGGCAGGAGTTTTGGAACAGGAAGACGTTGCGGGACGGCAAAAGCTGTTTGCCGAGATGCGAAAACGGGGCGCCGATCTGGTGGCGATTGTGCCCCGCCCGATGGTGATGGAACACTCCCGGCTGCTGGACGAGCAACCGGATGTCCTGCTGGTTTTTGATTCTTCGAACGACAACTCGCGGGTGGCAGCGCAGCGCTGGCAGTTCGTGATGGCGTCCTGGCAGCAACGGCTGTTGACCCGGTTGTTCCATCCTCAGGGCTCTGGCGAACCGGGAGCCGACGATTCGGCCAGCGGAGAAAATCGGGCGGAATCGTCGGGCTCACCGGTCGCGGGTTTGACCGCTTCACTCGATTTGGCACGGCCCAGTTCGGCGCGTGCTGCCAGCTGGAGCCGGATTTTGCCGCTGTTGGTGATGGTCTGGTGTCTGACAGGAGCTTTTTACCCGGCTATCGACCTGTGTGCCGGAGAAAAGGAACGGGGCACTTTGGAAACGCTGCTCAGCAGTCCCGCATCGCGCAGCGAAATCGCCATCGGCAAACTCGGCTCGGTGATGGTTTTCAGTATTGCTACGGCTTTGCTGAATCTGACCAGCATGGGTATCACTGCCGCCCTGTTCCTTTCGTCGTCTGGATTTTCGGGCGCCGCCGGGATGTTGCAGGGGCCCCCCACGGTTTCCGCGATCGGGCTGGTCGTGCTGGCCACGATTCCGGCCAGCGCCCTGTTCGGAGCATTTTCACTGGCCGCGGCTGCATTTGCCCGCAGCAGCAAGGAAGGCCAGTACTACCTGATTCCACTGATTATGGTCACGATGCCCCTGATGGTGATCCCGATGTTGCCGTCGGTGCGTCTGGAGATGGGGACCAGCCTGATTCCGGTGACGGGCGTGATGCTGCTGTTTCGCAACATGATCGAAGGCAACTGGTCGCAGGTTCTGATGTACATCGGGCCGGTGACGGTGGTCTGCATCGCCTGTTGCACGGTCGCCATTCGCTGGGTGGTGTACCAGTTCAACAGCGAGGAAATCCTGTTCCGACCCAGTGAACGATTCGCGGTCGGGAACTGGATTCGGCAGATGTTCCGGACTCGCGATGTGGGCCCTTCGGTAGGTCACGCGGTGATGTGCGGAGTCATGATCCTGATTCTGAAGTTTGGATCGGGCGTGTTCGTGTCGCCCTCGCAGGACTGGAACGGGTTTGCCTCGCAGACATTCATCCTGTTGCTGGTGACGATTTGCGTGCCGGCGATGTTCATGACAGTGTTGCTGTCCAGCAAACCGCTGAAGACACTGATGCTGGACCGGTTCAGCCTGACGCACGCGGTGCTGGCGGTACTGCTGGCGATTTGCCTGAATCCGCTGCTGGGGTGGTTCAGCGGGCTGGTGATGCGGCTTTATCCGGTCAGCGATGAACTGACTCATATGGCGGCGGGTCTGCTGGGGGTTGTGGACAGTGCTCCATCGCTGCTGGCGATTCTGTTTGTGTTCGCCGTCGCTCCGGCAATTTTCGAAGAGCTGGCGTTTCGGGGTTTCATCCTCAATTCGTTTCGCTCCCTGTCGCGGCCGATGGTGGCTGTGGTGCTGACCAGTGTTCTGTTTGGCGCGGCGCATGGAGTGATCCAGCAGTCGATCATTGCCTTTGTCGTGGGCATGGTCCTGGGTGTTATCGCGATCCGCACCAACAGCCTGTTGCCCTGCATTCTGTTTCACGCCACACACAACGGATTGTCGGTCGTCCTGGCGCGCTGGGACCAGTATGGAATTGCGGGAATCGACTGGCTGATTCAGCGGGCACCGGACGGAACGTGGGGCTTTTCTCCGCTTACCGCAGGCGTGATGTCCCTGATCGCCGGCCTGCTGCTGGCATGGTTTCTGCGACCGGAGTGGAAGCCGGCTGGATCCGTGGGCAATATCGTTGCCGGACAGCCTGGGATCGCCCGCCGGATTTCACTTTGGCTGAACAGCTGGTTTCCATCGCGGCAGGTTTCGCGATAGGATTTGGGCTGGCCCTGGGGCAAGTTCCGAACCTGAAGTGTCTGCCTGAAACCGAATGACGGACGTATCACGATTTGTTCAACCGGCCTGGTATCTGCCCGTCTGTGGTGATCCGGTTCGTGATCCGGTGCTTGATTTGCAGGTGGGGCAAATCGTGACTTCCCGAGATGTCCCGGCGTCGCGACTTGTCCAGCGGATGGACAACTGTCTGGTGTTGCCGGGCCTGGTGAATGCCCACACGCATCTGGATTTGTCTGTTTTTGATCGCCCTGTGGGTCGGTGGGGAATTTCGTTTGCGGAATGGGTGGGTGAAATTATCCGTTACCGCCAAACAGCGGATGGGAACCCATTGGAAACGGCGGCCCCGGATGACAGTCCCGCCGGGCGCGGGCTTCGGATGAGCGCGCAGTTCGGGGTGGCCGCTATCGGTAACATCGTTGGAATCCCCTGGGGGGGCACGATTCCGGGACGCGACGCAGTTCAGGTCACCAGTTTCTTTGAACAGTTGGGGATCGATCCGGAAACTGCGGAGGTTCGGCTGGAGAAAATGCGGGACTGGCTGGATGGGCTGGGACCGGCGCAGGCATTCGGCATCAGCCCTCACGCACCCTATTCCCTTTCGGTGCCAATGCTGGCAGGTTCGATCCGGATGGCGGTGGAACGCGGCATTCCGGTGGCGATGCATCTGGCAGAGTCGCGAGAGGAGCGCGAGTTGCTGGCGACGGGAACGGGAGGGTTGGTGGCGACGCTGCGGGCGGCCGGGGTCTGGGTGGATTCCGTGGAATTCCCTTCGATTCCGTTTTGTTTGAACCTGCTGGCGCGTTGCCTGCGATCGCTGGTCGTGCATGGCAATTACCTGAATGGAACAGAACTGGACATGATTGCGGCGCAGCGCGACCGAATGACCGTGGTGTGGTGTCCGCGAACCCATGACTGGTTCGATCACGATGACTGGCCTTTGAAGGAAATCAGCAGGCGGGGCATCCGGATTGCCCTTGGAACGGATTCGCTGGCTTCCAGTCCAGATCTGGACCTGCTGGCGGAAATGCAATTCGTTGCGGCGAGGAATCCCGGGCTGGTTCCGCGCGAGGTTCTGGCGATGGGGACACGCAACGGGTGGGCTGCTCTCGGCGTTGAATTGCCGGCGGATCCGCGGCGGCTGCCACCGGTGATGACGGGGCTGGTTTTGCAGGAACCGGTATTTGGCGATCCGGAGTCGGCCGTATTGGGAATGTCGGCCGTAAGGCGCTGGGTGGTCAGGTGCGGGGCCGGCGTGGAATGCCTGAACTCTTTTGCCTCCCGCCGCCAGAAATAGTGGTAACGGAGCGGCAGTTGGGCGCATTCTGGGGATTGTTCGGCTACTGGCGTTGTCCTGCAACTGTTCGGCGGTTACCTATACTGGTAACAGGAACCCCGATTCGGATTTTAAGCAACAAAGCCACGGAAAATCGCTTGCGATACCGCGTGTGACCGATCCACGAAACCACAGCAGCCCGGACAGCGACGGCGATGACGACAGGATACCAGAGTTGGACAGTGACAAGTCCGAATTTCTGGAGCTGGTCGAAACCCATACGTTGCGGTTGCGCGCTGCAGTCAGGTCGCTGGGGATTGACCAGTCGACTGCGGACGACATTCTGCAAGACGCCCTGCTGGTGGCCTGGAACCGGTTTGACATCGAATTGCATGGAGCGGCATTTCCGGCATGGGTTGTCGGGATTGCCCGGCGGCTGGTACTGAATCATCGGCGGCGCGGAGCCCGACGCTGGAACCTGCTGCAAAACCAGGTGGCCGGTTTTCTGGCCGCCCGACGGCCCGAGACTCCGTCGTTGCTGCAGAAGATGGCCACTTCGGAACAACTGGAGGCGGTACGTGAATGCATGGAAACCATGGACGAGGAATCCAGGCTGGTTCTGGAACAGAGGTATTTCAGGGGGCTCAGCCCTACGGAGATCGCCGAAATCAACGGGACCAACTCGAATATGGTTCGACAACAATTGCATCGCGTGCGTCAAAGAATGGCCAGGTGTGTACGAACAAAACTGGGAACTGACCTGTTTGAATAGCGACCTGCAAAACAGGCAGGAACAGAATTGCCAGGTCTTTTTTAACGGAAATGCTGACGATGGACGTTGACCGCTTTGAATGGCTGATGGCCGGTCTGACAGAAAATACGCTTGACGGCGATGAACAGCTGGAACTGGCAGGCATGCTCGATTCCAGCCCGGGGCTGGTGCTGCAGCTGCAGGACGACCTGGCGACGGACAGTTTGCTGGTGCAGCTGGCGCAGAATGATTCGGCCCAGTTTCGGGAACGATTGTTGAACGCCATGAATGCGTCCGGGCGAACGGGTCAGGATGCGGGCGATTTGCTGTTGTCAGACCTTGCGAACGCTGGTTCCGCGGCAGGCGGATCTGGTTCGGGCCGGTTTTTGCCATGGGTGTTGACTGCAATTCTGCTGGTTTCCACGACGGTGCTTGCAGCCATTTTGGTACAGCAACGCGACGACCAGGTTACTCTGCCCGTTGCCGACAGGCAGGTGCCGCGCGAGCCGACAGTGGAATTGACCAGCGACTCGGTGGTTGATCCGGATCCCGCGGGCAATCCGGATCCGGCTCTGGCAGGACGCCAACCCGTTTTGTGCCGGGTCCTGAATGCAGCCGGTGTCTTTGATGACATGGGGCACGAACTGAAAAACAGCACGATCACCCCGGGCACCTATTTGACACGGGACATTGCCACGGGTTTGCAGTTCGGATCCGGGATCCAGATTGCATTGCGGGGTCCGGCCCGTTTTGAATTGATCGACAACCAGAATTTGCGACTGCATTCGGGGGCTGCCCGAATCGTTGTTCCCCGGCGTCAAAGTGGATTCACAGTGCATGTGCCAGGCGGGCGGTTCGAAAACGATGGGACGGAATTTGGTATTTCCGTGGATGCTGCGAGCGGCTGTTCCGAGGTATTGGCGTTTGAAGGGAACGTTGCGATTTTTTCCAGCAGGGGAGAAAAAGTTGATACGGCGCATGAAGGAGTCGCCGTGCGCATGAACCCCAAAGGCCTGTTACACCAGATCGCCGCCGACCCGTCACGCTATCTGGTTCCCAGCGAAATCCGCTTTATCAACTGGAGTCTCGCGTCGCTGAATCTCGCTGCCGATCCCGACCTGCTGGTCTATTTTCCGTGGCGTGACAGCCAGAAAATTCCCGGGCAACCCGCGCCACCACTGACCAACGCCGCGGTGCGGCATGGGATCAGTGCCCCGGAAGTCCACGGGACCAGGATCGTATCCGGTCGCTGGCATGGCAAGGAAGGAATCCTGTTCGACAACAGCAGCGACTATGTGCAAATCGACCTGACGCGCCCCATGACCCAGTTGACGATCGCTACCTGGGTCAACATTGACCGGCTGGACTATTCGATGAACTCGATTTTCAACTCCAATGGCTGGTCGGAAGGCAATGTTCATCTGCAGATCACCCGAACAGGTCACGTATGGACTGGAGTTTTTGGGGACAATGAGGAAAGAACACTGACGCAGGAAATCTCGGTTGGACAATGGCACCATATTGTGACAACTGTCGATTGCGAATCACACCAGCGCCGGGTTTACATCGACGGAAAACTGGCCAGCGAAGGGCCGGTGCCCGAATCCGTTCAGTCGTTGCAGCTGGGCAAATGCCGTATCGGAAACTGGTTGCCCTCCGACGATGTGGTCGTCACGCGAGATCGGGCCCTGCGTGGCAGAATGGACGAATTCGGACTGTGGCAGCGGATTCTCGACGAAAAAGAAATCTCCGAACTGTGGGTTTCGGGCAATCCCTACCCGGCTGACTGACGGTGAACGGACGCCACGAACTGACGGGGATACTGGCACGGGGAACTGGAATCGGGAGTGAAGCACAACGTGATCAGAGCGTCTTTTCAGCAGCGGCTTCAGTGCCTGTTCGGTCGGGCGCGGTGGTTGCCCCGAACCTGTGTGTTCGTTCCCGGGTGTTTCATTTTGCTGGCTGCCTCTGTTCTTTTTTCCACTGCTCCACTTTTGTCCCAGGAACAGAGCGGTTCGCAGGCCGAAGGGAAAACCGGATCGCCGGACTTTACACGGGAGATTCGCCCGATACTTTCCCGTTGTCTCGCCTGTCATGGTCCGGATGAAGCGGCCCGGGAGGCCGACCTGAGGCTGGACGAATTTCAGGCGGCGACCCGCGATCTCGGTGGGTACCAGGCGATCGCTCCGGGCCATGCTGATACAAGTGAAGTCATGATTCGGGTCCGCGAGTCGGATCCTGATCTGCGCATGCCTCCCGAATCGCACGGACCGGCCCTGACCGCTGGCGAAATCGAACTGCTGGATGCATGGATCAGTTCGGGGGCAGAGTTTGAAACCCACTGGGCCTATTCCCTTCCCCGGAAAACGCCCTTGCCGCCCACGGAAAACGAATCCTGGTGCCGGAATGCAATCGACCGCTTCACGCAACGGGAAATGCAGGCTCAAAATCTGCAACCCAACCCCGTTGCCGACCGGTCCGCCCTTCTGCGCCGTGCCGCGATTGACCTGACCGGACTGCCGCCTGACCCGCAGCTGATGCGGCAATTCCTGGCGGATGATTCTCCCGACGCCTGGTCCGTGGCGGTCGACAAACTGCTGGACAGTCCGGCCTACGGTGAACGGTGGGCCGCGGTCTGGCTGGATCTCGCCCGTTACGCCGACTCGCAGGGCTATTCTTCTGATGACCTGCGGACGATTTGGCCTTATCGGGACTATGTGATTCGGTCGTTCAACGCCAACAAGCCGTTTGACCAGTTCACGATCGAGCAAATTGCCGGCGACTCGCTGCCCGCAGCTGGCCAGGATGCGTTGGTCGCCACTGCTTTTCACCGCAACACAATGACCAACACAGAAGGCGGAACCAGCGACGAAGAGTTTCGCAACGCTGCGGTCGTCGATCGCGTCAACACCACTTTTGCGGTCTGGATGGGAACCACGATGGCCTGCGCCCAGTGCCACACCCACAAATACGACCCGATCACCCAAACCGAATATTTCCGCTTCTTTG
>JBGSVU010000767.1:0-3737 GCA_041752775.1 Pirellulaceae bacterium
GGTGGGAGGCACATGGTTGGCACCGTGGCACCAACCCTCGCACCAGTCCCCCACCGGCAGGTGGTCCTCCGAAATCATTTTTAACGAGGCGGAGCCCTGTTATCCTCGCCGCAAAAAAAGCGATTTTGTTGAAACGCAAAACTAAATTGGATTGCTGATGACATTATTGGGCGTGACTGCCTTGATCATCGGGTACTTCTCAAAATCCGAAGTGTTGAACGTGATCAGGTGACTCACGCCGTGCCGAACCATGGCTGCAACCAGGCGAGCGTCATGCCCATTCTTTCCCGTTACCGAACAGGTTGACACCAGGGACTTCCAGGGCAAAAAGATTCCCCGTTCGTCCATCAACAGATGAAAGATAGCGATTGCCCGATCGATGTTGAGATTTGCCTCAACGGAAGTCAACCCAAAACCATTGACGGAAACAGGACGAGTCGCCACCACCCAGTACTCATATAAATTTCGAGGGACGACCACCAAATCGTGCTGGGCCGCAACCAGCTCATCGAGAGCCTGGCGGATCAAGAGATAATCAGGGTGACTGGAATTGAGTACGCGGAGCAAAACGTTGGTGTCCAAAAGCACCCTCATTCGCCTCGCCCCGCGTAAATAGACTCGCGACTGTCATCGACGTGCCCCAAATTCCTGGGGTGAGCGTCAACCAGCTCTTGCAACCTCAGTCGGAATTGTTCTCGCGTCAACCTGACTGGGGGGCGCTTTTCCGCAGCAATCGCCATCAGCGTCTGCATCACATAGGTCGCAATATCAACCCCCGAAGACTCGGCCTGGGATTTGAGCGCTTCAGCCAGCGGTTGGGGAATTTCCAGTTTCAGATCCATTAGTCTCTCCTTGGCAGATTATAACCTTCGTCTGGCCCGAAATCCATTGAAGTTTTCGGCAGGACGACGCACCGTGGAACATGCATTGGCGTATTCTGGCGTCGAAGCTGGTGGGATCGGTGTCGGTGGTGCGATTGGTTACGCCAATGGTGGTTGGGATGGTGCTTTGATGGGTGCCCAGTTTGGGCAGATGGCGGGGAGTCTGGCGGCCAATTTCGCGATTGCCTGCTTCACGGCTGGGACATTGGCAACGCACCAGAAATCAACGATTCAGTCGCGTACAAGTTGAACACAGGGACCGGCCTTGTATGGCCGGAACATGCAAGGTTCGAAGTTGCCGGCTCTACCGAAGTCCGGAGTCTGATTTTTTGGATGCCTGAAATGCCTTTTCCGGCCATTCGCCCACCGCCAGCAAAACCAGCCGCCGTTCCTTCAAAAAATCTTTCGCACTGGCGATTACCGTGCCTCGTCCACCCAGACGCCTCTGCAATTCGGCCACGTGTGCGTCCGTGGTCACAATTAGCGTGCGTCCGGCAGAATTGGCCAAACTCTCAGGCGACAGTTTCGGCAATGTCTCCCATGCCATGCGCGGGCCTGGAGGCAGGCCGGAGGGTTCGCCTGGCAGGGTCAGTTCGAAAATCGGATGCTGGCCATAGAAGATCCAGCTCGATTCGAGACAACGGTAACTCGCCACACGCGCGGCTGTTCCTTCCTTTCGAATCATCGCAATCAGTGATTCAGTCTGACGGGTGGAACCCACGATGCTGGAGCCCCACCCCAGTAACATCAGGCAAAACGCGCCCGCTCCACCCGCCATCATCCAGGGGAACAGGCGCCGGTCGCGGGAGGTCAGCCCGCAAAATCCCGATTGCCAGATCGCCCAGCCTGCCACAACCGCCAGCGGTATCACAGCCCAGGCCAGCGAGCCCTGCCCACCCAGATATTCTGCCCCTAACCACCACAGACCAGCCCCAACCAGCAGACTGCATCCGGCGACCGTCCACAGCGACATCTTGAACCACCCGTCGCGCATGGCACTCGCCCCTGCGGCAAAACGGATGACGCCCCGCGCCGTCAGCAGTGCCAAAGCCGGATAGCAGGGGGTCACATAGCTGGGCAGTTTTGTGCTGGCCAGGCTGAACAACCCAACCACGACGCCCACCCATCCCATCAGGAACCAGCGCGCCCGCCGCCCATCGGGCTCGTTTCCCAGAATGAGATCACCCGTCACCGGTACCGCAAAGACACTCCATGGAAAAAAACCGGCCAGCAAAACAGCGGGGTAGAACCAGAACCCGGCGGAGTGACCTTCAAACGCTTCCGTGGCACGCCCCAAATGTTCCCGCAAAAAGAACAGCCGCAGGAATTCACCTTCGGTCGCCATCCCCACTGCGACGTACCACGGACCGGCAACCAGCAAAATGACCAGCGATCCCAGTACCGGGCGCATCGAAAACAGCGCTCCCAGAAAATTCCGCGGAGCCACAATCCGCCCAATCCGTTTCAGCCCTTGCCCCCAGTATCCTGCCCCGTTGGGAAAGAGGAACCTTGCCTGCATCCCACGTTCGACCATCAGGAACATTCCGATCACGGCCAGCGGCGGAACTACCCCGGCCAGCCCTTTGGCCAATGCCCCCAGGCCCGCAAGTCCGTATAGCGCCACAGCCCACCAGAACGGGAACCTGCCGGTAATCTCATTTTCGTTCTGCCGCCAGCCTGAGCCGTTCATTTCAACGAACGCCAGCAATACCGCCACAAAACAGAACAGCAGGGGTGCGTCAGGTGTCGCTGCCCGTGCCGCCACACCGAACATGACGGTCCCTGGCAAAATCATGGCAGCCAGCATCCCGCAGCGCCAGTCCAACAGCCGCCATCCGATCCGCCAGGTCATCAGACACGTACCCAGCGCCAACAGTGCCGAAAAAAATCGCGCAGCAAATTCGCTGATGCCAAACAGTTGATACGCCACGATCATCAACCAGTACGTCAGCACAGGTTTCTGAAATCGCAGCTGGTCGTTGAAAATCGGCACTATAAGGTTGCCCGACGCCAACATTTCCGCCGCACACCCGGCGTTCCGCGGCTCGTCCCGGTCCCACAAGGGGCTGCTGCCCAACCATCCGAACAACACCGCGGCGCAGAACAGAGAAACCAGTCCGACTGGAACCAGGGCCGAAGTACTGAAAGCAACGTGGATACCAGAAAGAAGCCCGCCCGATTCGCCGCGGGAATCACGAACCGATTCGTTCGGCACCACGGCCGCAGACAACCCAGCTGTGCTCGACGCTTTTGGGGTGCGGTCATCCATGAGTTTGCGGCACACCTGCCAGCTTCCCTGCTGTTTTGAGAATCAGTCCGTTTCAGCAAGCCATCTGCTTGCGGTCGTCCGGCCATTACCCTGCCGCAAATTCCATCTGCTGCAGTGATTATTGCCCCGTTTCGCGGGGCTGATGGCCGGTCATCGTGGCCATTCACCCCCGGCCAGCGCATCGTCTACCGCGGGCGTGGGAAGGACCCAAGTCCGGGTTGGGGACCTACTTGCCCGTCAGCGGAGAGGACAGGATTCGAACCTGCGGTACAGTTTGACCCGTACGCGTCTTTAGCAAAGACGTGCTTTCGACCACTCAGCCACCTCTCCAAAGCTGCCACGATTCTGTCCGATTCGCGGCTTTTTTTCAAGCCGTATCCGGCCAGCCGAGGAATTTCCCAACGGCCCCCGCGACGGGCTTGCCATGCTCCGGGCAGGCATTAAACTGTTCCTCCAGCGAAAATTAAACCCGGCACCGTCATGGCCAGGCCCGCGTACGCATCCCGCTTCGCCCCTTTTTCCGTTGATCCCTTTTGGATTTGAACAGCGAAAGCGACGCTCACAAGGGTCTCCGTCGGCGTACCCGC
>JBGSVU010000768.1:0-3674 GCA_041752775.1 Pirellulaceae bacterium
CCAGACTTGGGCTGCCTCTTGCGGAAATCCGGAAAATCTGGAATCGCGACCGGTCGTTTGAGATGCCAATCCAACATCAAGAAAGGAATTGATGAACTCCGTACGGATCACACTCCCGGTTTTTTTGGGGCTGACGGTTATTTTTTTACCGGGCACCTTATTCTCGCAAACCAAAGAGGAACTGTTTTCGCTCGATATTGGGTACCGCAGTTCGACGGGGCCTGTACCACCTGAAGTCATTTCAAACTACTGGATTCACACGCTCAAAACAGAGCGACAGATGATCCTCGCTGGCGAACGCGGCGATCCGGCGGAATTTGCCGGATTGCTGGGCAAACTGGACGACGCACTCCGGCCGATACTCGATCTGGAACAGTCGCTCGAAAGTCTGGACCCCGCAAGTCCCCAGTACGCCGACCTGCAAAAACGGTTTTTTTGAATTGATGAGTGACGAAGTCATTGCCAATGACGCATTTAACCGTGTGGGGCCCGACTGGTGCGCGCAACTGGTGTCCAGAAAGCTGGTGTCCACACTCGAAGACCGATTCCGGCATGGTGAGCAGACCGACCGAAGTTTTATTTCTCATCCTGGATTCGGCAAAATCCTCGGGCGGTCCGAATCCCAACAGGCCAAAGTCAGTGAATTGACTGGAATGGCCAGGAGCGACCTGCAGCATATTCGGGGAAATCATGATGACGAATTGCAGAAACTTTCGATCAGCCACTGGGAGTCGCCCCTGGAAGTGTTGAGCGCCGAGCAACTGGAAAAAGCCATGGAGCTGCTTGGTAAACCGGCTTTCTGGTTTTTTTCCAACCTGGCTCCACAATTCCTGCAGGTCGATTACAGGTCGGGGATTGGCGGCACGACGGTCGTCAGCCAGAAAGTTCTGGAACTGGAACGCAGACTGGGGAAAAAGTATGCCGCCATGACGGACGACGAATTGGCCGAGAATGATATTGAGTTGTTTGATTCACTGGTTTACGGCATGTTTTTCAACGAGACAGTCTGGGGTAAACTGCTGCTGTCGGACGAACAGGTCTCGGCACTGAAAGGCGAGTTCAGGAACCAGATTATGGCCCAGATTCTGGTGACCCCCAACAATGCCACGCAGCGAATGGAAGACCTACTCGAGGGCGTGATCGACTATCCGCCAAGCCTCGAAAATTTTCTGCATCCGCCACAACGGGAATGGTTCCGACAGCTGGAACTGCAAATCCGCCTTGGCAGCCGATTCTCATCGACTGCAGGCCTGCTCAGCCCGGAAATCACCGACCGGCTGGGCGTCAGCACCGCACAGATATCCCGGCTGGCCGATTTTGCCTGGGCATTCGAAGAAAAGGCCCGGCAGGTCAGTCAGGCGAAAAGTGATGGAGTCAGCCAGCGGCAACAGCAACTGGTTATTGAGCTGCTCGGACTTTTGGACGAACCGCAACGGGATTTGTATCAACGTTATTTGTATCAACGTTACACGGGCAATGATGTCGAAGCCCTGATTCGCCAGGCCGACCCCGGGTCTGAAAAAACGAAACGCTGAATTTGCCATCGCCGGACCGCTTCGCACCACGGCAATGTTTCACCGCAAGAGTTTTACGAAACGTCTGCGGTTGTTTCCGACGTCTGCTGACGGGCGGCTGGTGTGCCGCGTGTGGTCGGGCCAGCAGGTGAACTGCCGTAAGCCGCACCATACCTGCCATAAGCGTATTTGTCGCCATAACGGTAGCTGGAACCATCCTTTTTCTGCAATCCGTTCACGATCACGCCTTCGACCGTTGCACCGACCGTTTGCAGCGCTTCGATCGTCTGGCGGGCGCTGACCTGAACGCCTTTTTTCAGACGAATCGGCAGATAAATCACATCGACAAAACTGGCGATGATGCATGGATCGGTAACAGGCAACACGGGTGGCGAATCAACGATCACAAAATCAAAGTCTTCGCGAGCCGAGCTGAGCAGCTGTTCCAGGTGTCCCGACGTGAGCAATTCCGAGGGATTGGAAAAGTGCGGACCACTGGCCACGACGGTCAGATTTTCCACACCACTTTCCTGGAAAATTTCCGCGAGGGTAGCCGTGCCGGTAATATGCGAGGTCAGCCCGATGTCTTTCTGCAACCCGAATCGCACATGCTGGGTGGGCCGGCGGAAGTCACAGTCGAGCAACAACACCTTGCGGCCAGACTGGGCAATCACGGCAGCGACGTTGGCCGCCGTTGTTGATTTGCCGTCGCCAGGTGTCGGGCTGGTGAACTGGAAAATCGCCGAGCCATCCTTCTGGTTGCGGAAAAACATGCTCGTTCGCATGGTGCGGTAGGCTTCTGCCGGAACCGAGTTGGGGCGATGGAGTGAAATCAGGTCGCCGCTCAGCCGCTGGTATTTGGAGTCCCGCGGAATCCGGGTATTGAAGGCAGGAACATGCGCCACGACCTTGGAACCCAGCTGCTGGGCAATCTGTTCGCTGCTGCGAAAGGTTTTTGCGGCAAGTTCCTGCAACAGGGCAAAACCCAGTCCAGACATGGAACCCAGAAACAGGCCTGCCGCCAGACACAGCAACAGGCTGGGAGCGGCCTGTTCGGCCGGCGAAGGGCGATTCTGGATCTGCATCTGTTTCCAGTCAAACTCCTTCAACACGTTGTACTGGTTCAACTGGTCCAGCAGGGCGTTGTAGGTGGATTCGGCGCGTTCCCGTTCCCGCTGCAGATTGTTCAGACGCATCACGTCGGCATTGATCTCCAGCGATGCGGTCTGTTCCTTTTGAATGTCCTGGCCAATCGCTTCCTGCTGGGCGGCGATCATGCCGAGATGCGTTTCCAGCCCGTCGATAACCATCTGGACGAAATCCTGCGCGGTCGCTTCTCCGCTGGCCGAACCGCCCCGCAGAACGGACAGTTCCTGCATCTTCATCTGTTCCACGGCACGAATGGAATTGCGGATATTGACCAGGTCCGGATGAGCCTGTCCGAATTCGCCCATCAGGGACTGTTCCTCGACTTTGAGGTCGAGCAGTTTCTGGTGGGTTTGCACATAGGCTCCCATGGACGATGAGTGGAGATCCTGGACGGCATCAAAGGCCATTTGTTCGGGCACCTGTCCGTTGGCCACGGCTGTTTTGAGCAGTTGCAGGCGGGACGAGATTTTTGTCTGTTCGCTGCGCAGAATGTCCAGTTCTTCCTGCAACCGGATCTGCTGCAACTGGTGCGGATTGACGGCGACACCGCTCTGATACAGCAGGTTGGGATTATTGTGGAGTTCGGCGATTTCGCGATTGATCTCGATAATCCGCAAATCGACTTCGCCTTTCATCGAATTGATGGTGCTGATGACTTCGCTGCCAATATCAACCGTATGCGCCTTGATCCAGGATTCGTAGGAATTCACGATCTGGTCGAGGACCTGCTGGGTTTCTTCCTGCACCGGGCCATAGAATTGCAGGATCATGGCACCCGACTGGCGTTTGGTGTCGGCCGGTTTGGCGATGAAATTCTTTCGCATGTAGCGAATGATGCTTTCGGTGTCGGCGAAAGTCCTGAGGTCGTCGAATTTGCCGGCTTCGATGGCGGCTTCCAGAACCGCCACGCTTTTGACTTCTTCGATATAGCGGTCCACGGGATGTTCGGCATCCATGGTATCGCTGCCGTTTTCGGTCATCGAGGGAGCCAGTTTGGTATCGATGCGGACC
>JBGSVU010000769.1:0-3705 GCA_041752775.1 Pirellulaceae bacterium
AAGTCGGCGACGTGCTGGCCAGTTTCGAACCCGCCAGCGCTCCGGCAGAACAGGCGACCACCACGACCGGTTCGACTGCCAAATCCGGATCTGCCCAGGCCGGATCTGCCGCGGCCGGCGGCGCCACCGCCACCATCGTTATGCCAGCCGCGGAGCGGCTGTTGAGCGAGTACCGGATTTCTTCCGACCAGATCACACCCAGCGGTCCCGGTGGCCGGCTGCAGAAAGAAGACGTGCTCAAATACATCGAACAACAGGGACTGCAACCTGGCGGTTCAAAAACAGCGCCCGGTTCCGAAACGAAATCGGCCGAGACAAAACCCGCATCGGCACCAGCCGGTTCCGCTGCCCCTGCTCCCGCAACCACCATCCCGGCCACGGCGGGCATGCGGGACGAGGAAGTCAAACCGATGAGCATGATGCGCCGCACCATCGCGGCACGGCTGGTCGAAGCCCAACAGACCGCGGCGCTGCTGACGACTTTTAATGAAATCGACATGATGCCCGTCATGGAACTGCGGTCCAAATACAAAGACCAGTTCCAGCAAAAACATGGGGTCAAACTCGGCTTCATGTCATTCTTTGCCAAAGCCTCGGTCGAAGCCCTCAAGCGCTGCCCGGCCATCAACGCCGAAGTCCGCGGCAACGACGTGGTTTACCGGAAATATCACGATATCGGTGTGGCGATCGGCGGCGGAAAAGGACTGGTGGTTCCCGTACTGCGAAATGTCGAACGGATGAGCTTCGCCGAAATCGAAAGGAATATTGGCGAATTTGCCGAGATGGCAAAAAACAACTCTCTGAAACCAGCCCACCTCGAAGGCGGCACGTTTACCATCAGCAACGGGGGAGTCTATGGTTCACTGCTGTCGACTCCCATCGTCAACCCGCCCCAGAGCGGCATCCTCGGGCTGCACGCCATTCAGGACCGGCCGATTGCCCTCGATGGCCAGGTCGTCATCCGCCCGATGATGTACATCGCGCTGACTTACGATCACCGCATCGTGGATGGGCGCGAAGCTGTCGGGTTCCTGAAAACGATCAAGGAAGTCCTTGAGGAACCGGCTCGCCTGTTCCTCGAAGTCTGATTTCCCGATCACCAGCCGGCGAACGCGCGGGCGCCCGGTTCGCGAATCCACTCCGTTTTTTCCTTACATCCTGATTTTCAGAAAAATACTCCATGGCCGAACAGAATTTTGATCTGGCTGTTCTTGGCGGCGGGCCCGGTGGTTACGTCGCTGCAATTCGCGCCTCGCAGTTGGGGCTGAAAACCGCCGTGATTGACGAGAATCCGGTTTTCGGTGGGACTTGCCTGCGAGTCGGATGCATCCCCAGCAAAGCCCTGCTGGAATCCAGCCACCTTTACGAAGAAACTACTCATCATCTGGCGCAACATGGCATTCAGTTGAACGGTACCGTGCAGCTGGACTTGGCCGCCATGCTGAAACGCAAGGACGAAATCGTCCGGACGTTGACGGGCGGAATCGGCATGTTGCTGAAACGTGCCAAAGTCACGGCGATTCAGGGCCGCGGAATACTTCAGGCCGACGGCGCCCTGTCCGTCACCGGAGACAGTCCATCCACGGTCCGGGCCAAACACACCCTGATCGCCACTGGCAGCATTCCCATGATGTTGCCGGGCATCGAATACGATGGAGAATTCGTGGGCGACAGCACCACCGCGCTTGGCTGGACGGAAGTTCCGAAAACGCTGGTCATCATTGGCGGCGGCTACATTGGGCTGGAACTCGGCTCCGTCTGGGCCCGGCTGGGGTCGAAAGTGATCATCCTCGAAGCCATGCCACAAGTCCTCGGCGGGCTGGACGGCGAAATCGCAAAACTGGCCGTACGCATTTTTCAGAAACAGGGACTGGAGTTCCGCACCGGGACCTTCGTCGAATCCGCAAAGAAATCCGGCAAAGGCTGTGTCGTCGCAATCCGGGACAGCCAGCCGATCGAGTGCGATCGCGTTCTGATGTGCGCCGGCCGTGTCCCCAATACCAAAGGAATTGGCCTGGAAAACACCCGGATCGAAACCGACCGGCGGGGTGCTATCGTGGTCGATCACCAGTTCCGGACGGCCGCAGACGGCATCTATGCGATCGGCGACGCGATCGGCGGAGCCATGCTGGCGCACAAAGCCTCCGAAGAAGGCGTCGCCTGCGTCGAGATGATCGTGACTGGCCATGGCCACGTCAACTATGACGCCATCCCCGCAATCGTGTACACCAACCCGGAAATTGCCGCCGTGGGAAAAACGGAAGAGCAGTTGAAAGAAGCCGGGGTCGATTTTCTCAAAGGCGTCTGCCCCTACGGCGCTAATGGCCGTGCCCGAACACTGGGTGACACCGACGGCCGGGTGAAAATTCTCGCCGACCGGAAAACCGACCGGATTCTCGGCGTGCACGCGATCGGCATGCGGGCTGGCGATTTAATCAGTGAAGCAGCCGTGGCGATGAATTTTGGAGCCAGCAGCGAAGACCTCGCGCGATGCTGCCATGCCCATCCCACGTTGTCCGAAATCATGCAGGAGGCGGCCCTCGCCGTCTCCGGCCGCGCCATTCACACCTGACGTCCGCGCCATTCACACCCGACGTCCGGGGCCATTTACACCTGACTTCCGGGCCATCCCTTCGACCCCGTTCAGTGCGGACGGCAGTCGAAAAGTCACCACCCGTACGATGGACATCCTTGTCCGTCGAATCTCAAAAGCCTGTCCCAAAAAGGGCCTGCCCCTCTTTGCCTTTTCTGCCTCTACAAGGGTCTGCCCCCTTTTGGGTCAGGTTCCAATAAGTCAAGACGGACTTGGAAGTCCATCTTACGTGGCGAAACCAATGGCCGCTCGCCTATGGTTTGCAAACCCGTTGCGCGGCGGCCACAATCCGTTCCGTCGTAATCCCAAAGTGCCCGAACAGAACCTCAGCCGGCGCAGACGCACCAAAACTGTCCATTCCGACAAACTCACCAGAAAAACCGGTCAAGTCGCGCCACCCCATCTCCAGTCCCGCTTCGCACGCCACGCGCGCGGTCACCCGGGATGGCAAAATCTCTTCCCGGTATTCCCGCGTCTGTTCCGCGAACAGTTCCCAACAGGGGACACTGACCACTCGCGGACGCCTGCCCGCGGCGTGCAGCTGCTTCGCCGCCTCCAGGCACAATGACAGCTCACTGCCGGTCCCCATCAGAATCAGGTCGCAATCCGGGACAGGCTGCCACACCACCCAGGCGCCCTGCTCCGGCGATCCTTTTTGCCCCGTGTCCCCCATTTTCAGCTGCGGCACATTCTGGCGCGTCAACACCAGCGCGGTTGGACGGGAATTCTGCTGCAGCGCAACCCGCCATCCGACCGCCGTCTCGTGAGCATCCGCCGGGCGAAAAACCAGCAGGTTCGGAATCGCCCGGCAGGCAGCCAGGTGCTCAACCGGTTGATGAGTCGGACCGTCTTCGCCCAGTCCAATCGAATCGTGCGTCAGAATGTAAATCACAGGCTGGTGCATCAGCGCACTCAACCGCATGGCAGGTCGCATGTAGTCGGTAAAAACAAAGAACGTCGCGGCATAGCTGCGCAATCCACACAGCGACATTCCGTTACAGATCGCCGCCATCGCGTGTTCGCGAATTCCGAAATGAAAGTTGCGGCCTCCCGGATTGTCTCGCGACAGATGACCGGCGGCCGGATCGCTGTTAATGGAATTGTTCGAACCC
>JBGSVU010000770.1:0-4414 GCA_041752775.1 Pirellulaceae bacterium
TCGGCACTGCCGCCGGAACTGGCGGCGTGTGACCCGTTGCCATTGGCAGCCCATCCCTGCCGGTTGCCTGATGAATCCGCAGGTCTTTGCACGGACGCCGGCGTGAAATACCAGGTTTCGAGCTGATGGATGGAACTGGCCAGTTCCTCGCGCCGCCGTTCGCTCATGCCGTTGCCCGTGTGCACCTGGCGCAACAGGGCGAGCAATGCAAAGGGTGAAAGGTTTTCGGGTAACGCTGCTGCAGACTGTTTTGGCCGGCGCAGGACCAGCAACACCACCAGTGCAACGGCCAGGACCGCGGCGACAATTCCGGCGCCCAGCAGGATACTGTTCCAGAGACTGGCCGTGAGCGGCGCCGCGTATTCTCTGCCGAGAGAAACAACCTGTTCGGCCGGCTTCAGATCAGCGTCATCGTACTGCTGCCAGACGACTTCGGTCGTATCGACAACGGGTTGCAGAAAACGGAATTCACGGGTCTGCAGAGATCCCTCTGCGGGAGACTGGGATTTCGGCCGCAATGTCACGATCCAGCTGCGTTCGCTCGATATCGTGCTGGTTTCTGCTGCCGGGTCGAACTGGCTGACCACGACACCGTCATCGACGGTCTCTCCTGAGGGTTCGAACATGCCGTAATCGGGTTTGTCAAAAATCTGGTCGAATTCGGGGACCAGCCCATGCGCGGTCGCCTTGATTTCGAGAATCAGTTTTCCGTCACCGGACTGGCGTTCATCCAGAATCTCAGTGATTGCCAGGCTGGCGAAGGGACGGGCTGTCGATGCTGCGGCGGAGGCATCGACAGGGACGGGAGCCGTTTCGACAGGGAGCACGGCGTAGCCGCTTGTGTCGAGAAAATCGAGGTCCAGCCGCACGCCGGGAATGCTGTCGACTTGGGGGCCATTGGCTTTCAACAGCAGATAGGCGTACGGGGTAACGCGCCAACCGTCCTGTTTGCCCGGTCGGCTTTGCACTTCGGGAACCTGAAACGTGACCGACAGGACTTCGAAATGCTCCGCCAGTTTTTCCCGCACGTGTTCCTCGAAACGGTCGCGGTAATCCTCCGTGGGGCGGCCGTAGTTGTAATAGAATCCGCTGCTGGAATTCTGGTTCTGCAGGTATTTGGCGAAACCGCCGGCCTCACGTTCAATCGCCCGGGTGTGAGCCAGATCGATAAAGACGCCAAAGGGGCGTGTGCCGACCTGAACCGGGCCATCGAGGGTGGCTTCCAGCCGGATCTCGGTGACCAGATCGCTGTAGTAGTCAAAAACCTCGCGGGCTTTCCGCGCCTGTGGATGGTCGCCGACGATGTCAAAGGCGTTTTTCAGATAGCGCTGTTTGACGGCAGGCTGGCAGTTGCTCAAGCGGCTGAACATCAGGTTGGCGAAACGGGCCATGTGCCACTCGGCGATTTCGGGAGGGAGGGACAGGATGGCCGCGCGGATCAGTGGCGTCTGTTTTTCGTCGGTTTGATGTTTGGCGTCGACCAGGTTCAGGTCGCTGGCACCGAGTGTGCAGTAAAACCACCGCTCGTAAACTTCGGTGCTGAATTCTTTCTGTTCCATTTCCGGCGCGGCGGCGGCGTAGGCAGCGGCAGCCTGCTGAAACGCCATCATCGCGGCGCCGTGCTGGCTGACAAACGCGCTGCTCCGTTTCTGTTCGGTATCGTAGGCCAGCCGGTCGTACAGCAGATTGGCCTTGATCAGCAACAGATTCCAGTTGTCGGGGTGTTGGGCCAGGCCGCGTTTGGTGACGGTCCGGGCCACATCGTACCCGCGCATAACTTCGGCAATGATCTCTTTCTGGTTGCGTTTTGTTTTGGCATCTTTCTGGGTCTGGATATCGCGCCAGACGGTGGCCAGATTGGTACGCATCCGCTGGGCCAGCGAACCGACGACTTCGGGTTTGATACTTTCAAAATCGCCAAAAACCCGCTCGATGTCTTCGATCTGGTAGACTTCGGCAAAACTGTGGCAGGTCAGAAAAGCGTTTGCAACCAGTTCCTGATTCAGTTTTCCGTTGCCGATACTGGCCAGACGGGGGATCAGCCCGGACAGGTCTGCGAGGTTGCGTTGCTGTTTGGAGCGGGTCAGCGGGATGCTTTCGGCGCGACTTTCGTATCCGTACATGTACATGTAATAGTCGCTGCGACCCTGTTCGGAATTCGGATCGTGATTTTTCGTCCAGACTTTCAGAAACTCTTCCACCAGTTGTTCGCCGGTCTCCGGATCGGTTTTGGCAAGGCTTTCGATGTAAGGCAAGGCCTGCTCGTCTTCGCTGACTTTCAGAAAAAGCTGCGCAAAAACGATATCGAATTTGGCGCGCAGCGACCCGGATACGAAGCCAAGCCATTTTTCATCGGGACGAACATCGAGCAATTCGCCAGTCGGAATCGGCTTCAGAAACTGGGGTCGGGCGCCGCGGGAATAGTAATCCTCCTGTTCCTCTTCCTCATCGAAGTAATAAATGTTGCCGTAAGCATCCCGTCTCATTCCCGGTCCGTAGGCAGTCGAACTGTCGAACTGGTAAGTGATTTCGGATTCGCGCAACCAGGAAAGCGCCATCAGTTCCAGCGGGCTGGACCACTCCGCTGTTGCTTCACCGGCATGCTCAAGCAACGCCGCCACGGCGTCTTTCTGCAGTTTCAGCATCTCGCGGCGGGCTTTGGGATCCAGTCCCGCAGTCATCATTGATTTGGCGGCACTGCCACCGATTGCGGACAGAATCCGGACGCCGCGCTGCGGGTCGCTGGTGAAACTGTCGGTCAGCCACTGCTGGCCGAGTTCGCTGCGGATTTTCAGTGCCAGTTCAACAGCGCGAGTCAGTGCAGGCTGGTAATCTTCGTCGCCGACACCCTCGGCGGTCAGAATTTGCTGGGTAATTTGCCAGACTTTTTCCAGCGTCTGGACTTTGCCCTCTTTCGCGTAAACGGCCAGCAGTTGCTCGCAGATGAAATTCATCAGGTTGTAGTTTTTGGTCTGGAACGCGGTGTCGCTGTCCGGCAGAAACTCTCCGGAAGCATCCAGTTGTCCGGCATGAAACAGCAACCGGGCGGCTCCGCCGGCATCCATCAGTTGTTCATCGCCTGGTCGGGCGACTTCGCCGCGAACGGTTTCCAGCAAAACTGAAAGCGAATTGCCGGAAGCCAGCAGCTGAGCGGCCAGGCTGCCAGCAGCTGCGAAATCTTCATTCTTCAGGGGCCGGTCGGGCGACACCGCCAGCAGCTCGAAATATTCGTCGAAGGTCAGAAACTGTTTTTCGACGGACTGCGGATCGACCTCCCAGCCCCGCCCGGCGGCGGCGGCAGCAACAGCGGGATCGATTTCGGGAGGAGTCGCGAGGGCAGCCAAAATACGGCGGAAGAGTTTTCGGCGATGGGTGGCGTCGAGGAAAGAAATTTTTTCGGACAGTTTTTGCCAGCGTCCGGTTTTGGCCAACAGCGACAGTTCCGCGGTAAACGCAGCGAACCGTTCGTCGTCCAGCAAATCCTCGACCGGTGGCCCCGGTGGCATGTCGAGCAGCGCGGACTGCGGATCGGGAGGAGTGTACGGAGCCAGCGACTCGCGGCTCCACTGTTCCAGCATGGCCGACGGAGCGCGATTCAGGGGCAGCTGCCAAAGCAGTTCCAGCCGGGCCTTGACCTGCTCCTTCACCTCGGGTGCCATCCCGGCAAAAACGCCGTCCTCAGAATGTTCGTCACCGGAATCGTTGTCGCCCGGAGTGGAACCTGGCGTTCGCTGGTTTGGAACTCTGGTGGCCGCCGACCCGGGAACCATCTGTGTCACGGGAACCATGACGGTGTAATTCACGGCCACGCCATTCACAATTCGCGTTCGGGTCTGGGGCACGACCCGGGTCACCGCCTGCATGGACTGCTGGGCGACCAGAACCGGAACGGGACAGGCCAGCCCACAATGGACAGCAACCAGAGCTGAAACGAAAAATGGCAAGTATTTGGCAGTCATGAAACGACCCGGCGATGATGGATAAAAATGCGCCCCGTTTATTCAGACAGGTGGTTACCCCGCGTGCAGTCAGGGGCAGTGCACTGCGGAAGCCCCTTTCCTAACTGCCCGACCCATCCGGTGGTGGACCGGCGGATGAACCACGGGCGTCGGATTCCGGTTTCTTTTTGGCCTGTTTTTTTGAAGGGCGACCGCTCTTCGATCCACAACCCTCTCACTGGGAGGGAAGCGGCAACCCCTGCAGCTCGCCGAGGTCCATGCGGTCCAGCCGAACGGCCGATTCGAGATCCTCGCGGTATCGCCCGGCCTGGGCGACATTGCTGGTGCCCTCTGATTTGCGGGCGAGCAGCCGGAGGTTTTGTTCAAGTATGGTGAAGCGGCAAGGCTCTACAACGCCTTTACTTTTGCGGACACGGCCTACACAAAGGTCTTGTCTTCGGAAAAAGCGGGCGAAT
>JBGSVU010000771.1:0-1587 GCA_041752775.1 Pirellulaceae bacterium
GACTGCCTCGTTCCGGGCAGACTGTTCCAGATGGCGTCGTCGGACAGATCAATCACACGGTCGACCCGTTCGTCACGGAAAACCATCTGCGAGCGAATGGGACCGCGAGTTTCCGGTCGCAACTGATCCCTCGCGATTTCCGAAAGCTCAAACTCAAGGTCGCTGTCGAACTCGTCCGTTCGCAACGACAGACCCGCGCGGAGTGGCACTGCAGCGGGTACGACCGGTATGACCTTTTCGGCCTGCACGGCGACCGGCTCGGGGACCGGCACCGGAGTGGCAACGGACAATTCGGGATTCCACGACCACGGCCGGGCCTGGCTCTCGTACACGTCGCGGTGGCTGGGCAGAATTCGCACGTCGGCGTCCAGTTCATGGAACAGGTCGCGCATGTGGTCGTGGCAGGTGAACATCAGAATCTGGTAACCATTGCGGGAAAAATCCATCAGAACTTCGGCTGCCCGGCGGGCCCGCTGTGCGTCAAAGTTGACCAGGATATCGTCCAGAATCAGCGGCAAGACGGCTCCGCGCCGGGCGTAGACACCGACCAGGGCCAGCCGCAGGCTGAGGTAAACCGCTTCGCGCGTGCCGCGGGAAAGCTTGTCCACCGTGATCGTTTCGTCATCGTCGTTGTCCACCAGCAGCTCCTCGCCTGTCATCCGGGTCCAGATCCGCTTGTAGTGGCCATCGGTCAACTGGTCCAGATAGCCCGAGGCCTCGCGCAGCGTCTCCGGCTGGCGTTTCGACTCGTAGCCTTCGCGAATGGATTCGAGCATTTGCGATGTGGTTGCGAGGACCTGCCACTGGTGGTGCAGTTCGCTGATTTCCTGGTCAATGCTGTTCAGTTCGAGCGTGGAGAGATCCAGTTTGTTGTCTTCGCCGAGGGCGCGAATTTCCTGCAGCAACTCTCCGCGCTGTTGCAGCAGCGCCGCGTGTTCCTTTTTCAACAGGTCAATTTCGCTGCCCAGTGCTTCCCAGCGTTTTTCCAGGCCGCTCGACCCCTGATTTTCCAGCAGCGGGCGCATCTGGGATTCGGTCACTGTTTTGCCAAGGGCTGCCGCAATCTGTTCGGTCAACTGGTTGCGTTTCGCGATCAAATCGTTGCGCTGGGAATGCTTCAGGTCAAATTGCCGGTACTCTTCTTCGGTCTGCACTCCCACCGATGAAAGGAGCCGGGTGTGGCGACCGAGCAGAGCATCCAGTTCGCGTGTGAGACGTGCCTGCTGGACCCGCAGTTTGGCATACTGCGATTTCATTTCCTTGCGGCGAATCATCAATTGCCGCTGCTCGCTGAGTGCCGCGGTCAACAGGGTCAGGGCATCCAGCGGTTTGCGACGCGAGACGGTCATCTGCAGTCCGGTATCGCGTGCCAGCTCTTCGATCCGCACGGCGACGTCAGACAGCTCTTTTTCACGCAGGGCCAGTTCGCTGCGGAGGGTTTCCAGCCGCGTGTTGAACGACCCGATGCGGCCCGAACGCTGGCTGATTTCCCGCACCTGGGCGGGGGCGAGGTTTTCCGGCAATCCGACCGAACGCAGCCCAGCCTGCCATTTCTTTTCGCTGGTCTCCAGTTCACGTTCCTGGGCG
>JBGSVU010000772.1:0-7000 GCA_041752775.1 Pirellulaceae bacterium
CTCACGCGGCGGGTTACCCGAGAATCGCAACTTCAAGACCCTCCAGCCCCCGGCTGGCATTCGGATTTCAGTGCGAACGAGCGGTTTTGGCCAGCAAATCCTTTGCCCCGGACCAGTCCGGAAAGGGGGAATGCCGAGCCCTCAAGCGGATGACAAGGGTGGAGTAACAGGAATTTCCGTCAGGAACTTTAACGATTGGGCGGGAGTTGCCGGTTTTTTTTGCAGAATCGGCACATTCAGGGCAGCAAAGATCGGCCTTGGAGCTAGAATAATTGGTTGCAAATTCGACGCCCTTTACCAGAGGGGCGCAAGTTCCCGGAATCAACTTTGATGAACTTCATGTCCAAGAACGGCCAACTTCCGTTGGTTCGCCCAAAGTCCTCAGACTACCTGCTCGTGACTGGTGCGACGGGTTTGCTGGGTCGCTACCTGTTGCGGGATTTGTTGATGGCCGGGCAACGCGTCGCGGTCCTGGTCCGGAACGGTCGCGACCGGACTGCAGTGCAACGCATCGAATCGCAAATGCAGATGTGGGAACAGGCGTCGGGAAGGCCGTTTCCCAGACCGATTGTTCTGACCGGTGATGTGACCCGTCCCATGGGTGGGCTGTGCCAGGAAGATCTGGCGTGGTGCAAACGGCATGTGGTCAGCATCCTGCATTCTGCCGCCATGGTGCGGTTCGACACCGACACAATAAATGGAGAACCGGAACGGACCAACCTCGGCGGCACCCGGAACATGCTCCAGCTGGCCGTTGATTTGCAAATCGATGATTTCCAGTACGTTTCAACAGCGTTTGTTTGCGGCGACCGTGACGGAGTCATTCTGGAATCCGACCTGGAACAGGGACAGGGTTTTCACAACGCCTACGAGCAAAGCAAATTCCAGGCGGAACAGGCGGTTCGCCAGGCCCACGACATTCACAACAGAACAGTTTACCGTCCTTCCATTATTACAGCTGATTCCCGGACTGGTTATACCAATACCTATTTTGGAATCATGTGGTACCTGAAACTGTTGTCCGTCCTGATTCCGCAGCAACCGGTTGACTCCAATGGGATACGCCAGACACCCATCGATTTGCCCGTGTCCGGAAACGAGCCGCACAATCTTGTGCCTGTGGACTGGGTTTCGTCCGTGATCGTCAGTCTCAGCCAGAATCCGGATTCCCGCGGACAGACTTTTCATTTGGCCAGTCCGCACAGCGTAACGATGCGTGAAGTCATCGACGTGTGCTATGAGTATTTTGGCAGCACCGGGGTCCGCTTTGTGGGCGATCAACCCAACTCGCAGCTGCAGGTCTCGGAGTTCGCGAAGAACTTTTTTGAGAGCAGCCGAAACTACCGCGCCTACGACAGCTTCACACCGGTTTTCGACAGGACGCATCTCGACCGCCTGGCAGGGCACCTGAGTTGTCCGCGGATTGATCGCGATACAATCCTGCGGTTCCTCGAGTTTGGCAAGCGGGATCGCTGGGGAAAACGCCGGATGAAGGAAGTCCCGGTCTCTCCACAGACTCCGCCCCAGCCACTCAGTGACATGCTGATTCCAGGACGTGAAAAGGTCCTCCAGCGATGTATTAATGGATATTCCACGGGTGTTGGCGTCGATCTGATTGGACCCGGCGGTGGTCAGTGGCGGCTGATACCCGACCCGTCCAGTGACAGTCGCCAGTGGCAACTGGAACGCGGGCTGGGGCCGGTTGGGTTGCCTGTCAAATCCCTCACACTGGGTGAGTTCGCCGCCCGATACTCGGGCGACTAGCCGACTTGCGGAAGCAACTCTGGCAATCCGTTTCCGCCGCACCGCGGGGCTGAAAGGGACCTCTGCTGGTTCTTTGAGCCAACCTCAAAAGGGATACCGCCGGAGAGTGAGAGACGGTCGGCCTCCGTTTGCGACGGGCTCGAGGTCAATGGACCGAATGCTCCGGTCCGGTTTCGATGGTTTCGTAAGGCCGGTACTCCCGCAGGCAAATTTTTCCTGCACCGAGGTCGTATTGAATTCCCCGCCATCGAACCGAACGGGCAAAAATCGCCCGCAGGGTTGCCGCGAAATGGATAAACTGCGTGAGCGGGACTGCCACCATCCAGCGAATCCAGTCACGACGGGCTGATACCAGCTGCTGTCCCGTTGCCGAAAAAATCGGACGGGAATTCAATTGCGAAACCCGAACGAGCAACCCCCAACTACCCACAGTATAGATCGCGAATCCGCCCACACAAACCAGCAACCACGTCCACGCTCCAGTCAACGCTGCCACCAGCATCACCAGCGCGGAAACGGTCGCGACCAGTCCCACAAGGATGCCATGCGCTGCGACCCAGGGCCAGTTCCGGTTGTACAGCCGCACCGTTAATAGTTGCCGCGTGATCCAGGAGCCGACTCCGGACAGAGGCACCGTTTCCTGGTTGAGAGCCAGTAACCCGGGTGGACGAACCATCCGCAAACCAGTCGACCGGAGGGCGTCCGTAACCATCGTGTCCTCGCAGAACTGGTGCAACCATTGCCCGGTCAGTTCCAGCCGGCGTATCGTGTCCAGCCGCATCGCCAGCGATCCGCCCCAGGCAATCGAATAAAGCTGAATCTGCACAACGGCAGCCGTATTCCAAACGGCGCGAACATAAGTCCCCCAGAATTTCGGAACGGAAGATGCCGCTGGTTCACACCAACGGGTTCCACTGACCGCTCCCACGCCCTCGTCATTCAGGGGAACCGTCAACCGTTCCAGCCAGTCCCGACCGACGACCGAATCGGCATCAATCAGCGCGACAGAAATGATGCTGGCGGGCAGGGAGTCAATGATCTCGGCCAGCACGGCACACTTCAGGGAACAGTGTTCCGGGATTTTTTTCAATACATGGATATGCACGGAATGAGCGGCGGTTTCCTGGAATTTCCCGACCTGCGCCCAGGCCGGGTCTGCTGTCGAATCAAGCCCGATGATGATCCCGAAATTCGGGTGCGTTTGTGCATCGATCGCGTCCAGGCACCGGGCCAGACTCGGATCCGTCCCGCGCACACACAGTATCACGGCGACGCGCGGTCCGTCGCCGCGCCCGGGCTGACGGGCCGCCCCTTCCGGAATGGGACCTCCATCGCGACCCGCTCCATACAGCCAGACATACAGCCCCTGTCCGGCCAGAAGCAGCAACATGGAAACCAGGCAAGCCGTGACTGAAAAAGAAATTGAAAACAAAAAATTCACCGGTGGTGAAGTCAAAAACAGAGGTCAAAAATTCGTCTGCTACAGGGTCGTCTGCAACATGGTAACGCCAAATGGTCCCCGCCCGAAGAGCGACGCAAGCCCGCCCCAGAAACCGTCCGCTGGAATTTCCCGGGGCTTGCCGTACCCGAACTGTCCTCCCTGGCACTGCCGTTTCCACCGGACAATGCCTGATAATACCCACCCCCGCGCACCGGGCCGCCCAGCAATGGAATCAGGACGAGGACAGAACCGGTCCCCGGACCTGCCCGGGCGCGCGGTCGCATGCAACTGCGGAAAAGTCCCGCGACGGCATTTTGAACAATCGGCCGTTTCCAGTTTCCTGGATTTTTTCCTTTATTTTGGATTCTGGGGGTTGTTCGCCCGGGTTTTCACTGTATTCTGGGATGGACTTGGACAGCCAAGTCAATGAAGCGGTGCTGTGGAAACGGGATTGAGAGTCCTGGGCGCCGGGATTCAACGCTTCAGTGCCGAATCGGATGTACCGTTCATTGACTGGCCGTTCCTGCACGGGATTTGTGGCCGCTTGCAGCCTGTTAACTGCTAAAAAGCCAGTCGGAAAACAGACCGATTATCGCTGAACGCGACCGCCGATCCGGTAATTTTTTTGCCTGTTCTTCTTGTTGTTGGCGGAGTGCGGATCATGAATGTCCCGACGGTATTATCAGCGGAATCCCAAAATGGCCGGCCCGGGGTCGCGGATGGCCCGGGCGATCAGCCGACCCCGGTTCCCCTGGCCGGTGCAGTCATGGAACCCGGTCAGGTCACTGATCCTCCCGCGGTTCGCCGCCAGGGCAATTCCACCGTCGCCGTCCATGCCGGTGAACTTCGGCAAAAGGCGGCTCATTCGCTGACCGATCCGATCGTTTGCAGTTCAACATTTACCTTTGAAAACACCGCCGCGATTATTTCGTTCATCGAAAACGGTGAAGAGCGGGGCGAATATGGGCGGTACGGCACTCCCAACGAGCAAGCGGTTGAACGCAAACTGGCTGCGCTGGAAGGCACCGAAAAAGCGGTGCTGTATTCGTCGGGCATGTCGGCTTTTGTTGGACTGCTGATGGCAAAAACGTCCGCCGGCGACGAAGTGATTTTCTTCGACGAATGTTATCATCGCAGCCGGGAGTTCTGCACGAAACATCTCGCACGTTTTGGCGTCACGACCCGGACCGTGAAACAGGGAGACTTTGCGGCGATGGAAGCCGCGATTACCGGCAGGACGCGGCTGCTGATCAGCGAATCGCCGACCAATCCACACCTGAGTGTGATCGACCTGGAACGGTTTGCCGAACTGGGGCGGCGACGCGGTGTTGAAACGCTCGTCGATGCGACCCTCGCGACTCCCTGCAACATTCGCCCCGTCGAATATGGAATCGACTATGTGGTGCATTCAGCAACCAAGTATCTGGGCGGCCACAACGATTTGCTGGCGGGTGTGATTTGCGGGTCGGAGGAAACGCTGGAAGAAGTCGCCAGTTTGAGAGGGATTCTGGGCAGCATCAGCACGCCACACAACTGTTACCTGCTGCAGCGCGGACTGAAGACGTTTTTTCTGCGGATGCAGCGACACAACGAAAACGGACTGGCGGTGGCGGAGTTTCTGGACCAGCACCCGCGCGTATCACGCGTGTACTATCCCGGTCTGCAGACGCACCCGAACCACGACATCGCCAGCCGGCAAATGAAAGGCCATGGCGGCCTGGTGACGTTTCAGCTGAACGATCCGGACTGGCGGGCCGCTGCCAGCGTGGTGGACGCCGCGAAGCTGTTCCGGATTGCTCCCAGCCTGGGGGGCGCTGAATCCCTGATCGAACAGCCCCTCGTGATGAGCTATTTCAAGACTCCACCTGAGGACCGCGCCCGATTTGGAATTGCTGACAACATGATTCGGTTGTCTTGCGGGATCGAAGACGCGGTGGATCTGATTGCCGACCTGGAGCAGGCTCTGGGTGACTGAAAGCCGGTATTCCGGCAGGCTGTTACCAGCCAGCCGCACGCCAGCTGGAGTTGACCCGATCCTGGTTTTGGCCGTGCACAATTTCCCCAGGCCCGGCAACGTTGGCCGATACGGTCCAGCGGGTTTTGGGCTGGTCGTCCGTTTCCTGAACAACGGGTTTGGCATGGCTGGCCAGCCTTACGGGCGTATAACCCCATTCGCGTCGCGTGGCATTCCGCAGGCTGACCTGATCCAGCGTCACGCCGCCGGTCATGAAGCCGTCGCGCTGAAAACTGCGGGCTGGACTGATTTGCGTGCTGTCGTTGTAGCCGCGGAGCGAGTCCAGAATCGGACGTTGCATCGTATTTGGATTGACGCCATCAATCGAAGGAACGGAATCCGCCGGAGTGGGGCCGTTCGTGTAAGTATCACCGGGAAAAGCGCTGTAGCTGCCGGTGGTCGAAATCGTCCCGTTGGGAGCGACCATCGCACCGGCATTTCCAGGGAGAACGTTGCCTGGTGCGGGATAAGGATATGTCGCGCCAGGTTGCGGCGCTCCGTATACCGGGATGGTTCCCTGGGGAACTCCGGCGGGTGGGACTGTTGTCGGCGCAATCAGCGTGTTGCCCGGAACCGTACAGGTTGGGCATCCGCTGACAGCGGCCTGGGGGTTCACACCACAAGTGCTGCAACCATCCGAATTGCTGATCGTCGTCACCGGAACCGTATAATTTTCGTTGCGGTAAACGGCCCGATACGTCGTGTAGGGAACCTGTTTCATCTGCCAGGTATATGTCGTACAGGGTTTCATGCAGGTCACCGAGCATCCCGTGCAGGGATCGGAACTGGTTACGGGTTTGTACTGGGTGACCGGGACCTGTTCGTAGCTGCAGCGATAGGCGGTGTAGGGAACATAATTGACGACGGTGCGTGAACAGGTCTGGTTGCACGTCGTGGCGCACTGTCCCGGTTGCAGGTTGTACGGACTGGCCTGCACCAGTGCATTGCTGGCAACTCCTGACTGGCAAGTGTTGCAGCCATTGTTGTTCAACCTGCACTTTTGCCTCAATCCGCGCAACCAGTCCAGAAGCGGGCCAGCCTGGGCTTCGGACGGAATCGTCATTACGCCGCCGCAAACAACCGCAGCCAGAACCAGGGATCGCCAGGATTTCATCGTTCAAACTCCACATCAAAAAAAAATCAGGTCCGCCACAGCCTTGTTGGCAGGAAGTGCCGGTCGTGCGCCGTTTTCCCGTACCGGGCGCGCACGCCAACGCTTGTCCGTGGCTGCGGAAGCACGCAGAAGGTTAAATCACGGCACCTTCCCCAATGGAGAAATTCTGTGAAAGTCGGACTGTTTTCTGTTGTGGCGCCGGCATAACTGGCACAAACGTCAAACTTTCAGCCATGCTCCTGGAGAAAACGGGCAACCCGCGACGGGAACGGTACGATGGACCCGAACAAATGGTTCGAAACCCGACCGACGATGCATCAGGGAAGCATCGACGAAGCCCCGGGGGAATTCTGAACAGGGCTGCAGCGGTCAGTCGACCAGGCGCAAACTGCTGTGCGACAGGCGGAAACACCTGCTGCCATACTCGGGAGCGAATTCGACGGTCGCTGTCCGTTTCATCCCGGTGCCACTGACTTCTGAAATCGTACCGGGTCCATAATCCGGATGCTCGACTTTCGTTCCCGTCAGAAAAGCATCCAGCGATTTCGGACCGATGCCTTCGGCCTTCTGCTTTTTGGCCAGTTGTGCGGCCGTCATCAGCGCCGGTATTTTGGCGGGGCGGGAAGGGTACGGTGTGGATGTCCGCGCGCTGGCGGTCTGGGATTTC
>JBGSVU010000773.1:0-2392 GCA_041752775.1 Pirellulaceae bacterium
GACCGCCGATGCCACGCTGGTGGCGCATCGAAAGGACGAAGCGGCTGTCAAACAGGTGGTCGATGAATTGCAGGCGCTGGGATGGAATGGGCTGTTATAACTCCGAACGGGATCGCAGGGCGGACAGGCCAGTCTCGACGATTCCGGCAATCGACGGCATGGGCGTGGATCGTGGTCTGCGTCCAGGTTGCCGGATGGATGGCATTCCTTCCGGGAAATCTGTTGCTGGCGGCCCAGGACGTCGCGGAACCGCAGTTTTGCGGTCAGGAGCATGAGTCCATGAGTGATCCGGAACATCTGCCGATGAACTGGAAACTGCCGACCCTCGGTGGAAAACAGTTCTGGACCGACTTGCGTCATCGCAGCGGGTGGCGCATTCAGCAGCACTGTTCGACCGGGCATTGCCGTCTGCTGGATGCCGCGAATGTCCGCCAGGCCTGGGGAACCCGGGAGCAGTGCGACCAGATCTTTGAAGCCCGAATCGCTGCTGGCGAAATTCCGGCCAATCGCGAAACGGTCGTTATTCTGGCGCATGGGCTGGCCCGAACGAGCGGATGCTGGGGACCGATGACCACTTTTCTGGAAAAGAAAACGGACTGGCAGATCATCGATTTCTCCTATTCCAGCACGCGATTGCCAGTCGACCGTCATGCGCGGGCGCTGCAGTCGGTCATCGATTCGCTGGGTCCGGAAGTCCAGCAAATACACCTGGTCGGGCACAGCATGGGAAATATTGTTTTTCGTTTTTATCTCGGAATGACAACCGCTGACAACGGCCGCCAGGGCGATCCGCGGATCGGCCGGATCGTGATGATCGGCCCGCCCAATCAGGGATCACGCATGGCCCGGGTGCTGCAACCGACCGGTGTCTTTCCGCTGGTCACTGGCCGCAGTGGTGTTCAGTTGGGACGTGACTGGGAAAAAATCGCCAGCCAACTGGCAACTCCGCGTGGTGAGTTCGCGATCATCGCCGGCGGTAACGAAGAGCAAAGCGGCATTTACAATCCGCTTCTGGATGGCCCGGGCGATTTTACCGTCAGTGTGCAGGAAGCCCGTCTGGAGGGAGCGACCGACATGCTGGTCCAGCCGCTGTTTCATTCGACAATGATGAAGAATCCTGACGTTTGTGCGGCGACGCTCCGTTTTCTGGAAACCGGGTGTCTTTCAGAGTCGGGGATTTGTCATCCGGTGCCGGCTGGTAATGGCGAGGGCAGTCCAGCGGATCCCGGCAGCGGGAACTCCGGCCAACCCACGCCCGTCGAACGGGCAGAAAAAGCAAGGTGAAAACACTTTGAGTTCCGATTCTGTTCCCCATTCCCAGGTTCCCCGCACCGGTCGGCTGGCCGGTGTCGATTTCGGAACGGTTCGTATTGGGCTGGCGATTTCCGACCCGTCCCAGAAAATTGCCAGCCCCCTGGAAATTTATCAGCGGCGCAACGAGCGGCTGGACGCGCAGTATTTCCAGCGTCTGGTCGCCCAGCAGCAGATTGCCGGATTTGTGGTCGGACTGCCGCTGCATTTGAGCGGCGACGCCAGCCCGAGTTCCATTGCAGCTACGGAATTCGGCCAATGGCTGCATGAAATCACGGAACTGCCGGTCGAGTGGTACGACGAGCGGTTTACTTCGACGATGGCGGCCGAGATTTTCCAGACGGTCAAGCGAACCCGCAAGCAAAAAAAACAGTTGCTGGACAAACTCGCGGCACAGATCCTGCTGAGTCACTTTCTGGAAAGCAACCGCAGTCCCGATGGATGACCGACCGGAATACACGTCGCGCCGCGGGTCAATCTGACTGGTGCGAGTCGGCGTTGGAGGCAGCCAGTTGCCGCAATGCCAGCAGCACGTCGACCATATGCGACTGTTCGATCCGGCTCCATCCTTCCGCCCGGTGGCGGATGATGCAGATCTTGAAGGCCTCAACCGCTTCGGCCACGTCTTCGGGCAAGTTCTCGAATTTCTGGAACAGCGACTGGCTGGTCAGTTTGGGCACATCGACCATTTCGACCGATTCGCCATCGTCGCGGGATTTCCTGGTACCCGATCCGCTGGCGGATGCATCACCGAAATCGGGGCCTTCATCCAGCGGTTCCGTTGTGAACTTTTCGCGGCGGGACGGTGTGTCTTCGGCGACCAGCGACTGGTTTTCTTCGTCGATTTCCACAGCCACAATTTCGGAATTTCTGGCGGACGGATTTTCATCCGGGCTTCCTCCCACGGTTTCCCAGCGTTTCAGCCTCATCCGCGATACCGACCAGGAATTCTGCACGGCTCCTTCCAGCCACATTTCGGCGTCGTCCCAGTCCATCGCCGCACAAAAGTGGCTCCAGTAAAGCCCCTCATAGGAATTCCAGGTTGCACCAAAGCGTTCCCAGGTACGGCGCAGGCGTCCGA
>JBGSVU010000774.1:0-1777 GCA_041752775.1 Pirellulaceae bacterium
TCGATCCGCTCGTGGATCTGGTCCCCCGGCGGCCGACGACCGGGCGTGTTGGCCGGATAGGCCGGAGTCCAGGTATGTCCCGGATCGGCGACTTCGTCCGGGTGAACGGTTCGCCAGGCGTCGCGCAGGCCCAGCGAGAGCATTCGCATCGACCCAGGCCATGGGATGGCCAGTCGCAGTGGCACCGCGGTCGGGTTTTCCACCCAGCGGTCGGCACCTTTTTCTGCGTAACGTTCGGTCCAGTCGAGATGACTGGGTTCGTTGAAATCTCCCGTTACGATGACTGGGATGCCCTCATCGGCCAGCTCAATCGCGCGAACGGTCATTTCATATCCCCGGTAGCCGTCCGGTTTCTGGCTGGCGGCAATGATTCGGTCAGCGAATTCCTCCGGATCGTCCGCTACGGTGCCATTGCGGATTGCCTGTTGGACCATTTCCGGTCCGTAGGGCGCCGGTGACCAGTGACAATTCACAAAATGGACCAGGCGTTCCGCGTCGATCTGAATCCGGCAGACCGTGATGCCGTATGCCCGGTCACTGGTTTCAACTGGAGTGACTGCGAACCGGGTGTAGACCGATCCGTAGCGACTCCATCCCTCCTGTTGCCGATTCAACTCGTCCAGCAAAGCGGCGGAGGAAGCGTCTTCCTGAATTCCGACCAGCGTGGCACCGGAATCAACAATAATCGCGGCGATCTCGTCGATTCGGGAGCCGCCGAAATGCTTGTCCGGAAAACCAACGTTGGACGCATCTTCGCCCCCCTGAAGAATGTTGAACGACAGGACCGAAAGTGGCCGGGCTCCGGGAGTCGGGGGTTCAGCCCCGTCCTGCGCCAATCCGGAATTGTCGCAGCTTGCCAACAGGAACGTGGCGAACGCAATCGCAGCGGGCATATAAATTCGCAATTCGCACACCGTTCAATTCTCCATTTTGAGGTTCGGGGGTTCCATTCTGCACGGCCGCCGAAAGTCCGGCCCGTCTCATTCTGAAACTGCAGCCCTGATTCTCGTCTCAAAACGGGACGGGTCTACGCAGCCTTGTGGGAAGGGCAAGTGAAAAATCCCGGGAAAAGTGCCAAAACAGGCAGAAAATACAATTCCGGGCAGAATTTGAACGACTGGCACGGCTTGTGCGTTAGCTCCATTTTCGAACGGATGTTGTTCCTCTCTCCAATCTCTCCCGATTCTTGCCTGGACGCATCCGTTCTCTTTCTATTTCTGCTTGAATGGCAACCGCTTTCCTTGAAGGTTGCCGCCTCTCCCAAAGGAAAAGGCCGACTGTTCGCACGAACAGTCGGCCTTTTCCGATTTTCGCCAATTGACCCCAGCCGCGAACGCGGCGACAGCAATTCCGCACAGCCCAAACGCGGCAACACCACCCCAGCGCAAATGCGGCGACAGCATTCGTATTTCGAATCCACCGGTTCCAATTTCAGGGTTTAGATTTGGAACCCGCCTCCCTGATGCAATCCTCGCTGTCGCGGCTTCGCCGCTTTGGGCTCTTTGCGACGCCTTTGTTCCTGCGGGTTCACGCCCGCAGCCAATAGCTTTCGTCGCAATCGCGACTGGTTGAACGGCAGGATTTGTGGACTGGGCAGGAGTTCCCTTTTTACTGCGGGCGGATGGCCTGGCCGATGGCCTACAACCAGTGGGCCTGTTCGGCGTCAGGGACTTCGTCGGCATCCAGGGCCGCCAAATGCTCGTTGTTGAAAAATCTTCCCATCACCCAGCGCAGCGGGACCAGCAGGGCAATGAACACCGGAAAAAGAATCCGGACC
>JBGSVU010000775.1:0-4918 GCA_041752775.1 Pirellulaceae bacterium
AGAGAGTCTTGAGACTCAAAAGCCCGTGTTCCAGCAACCACCCGTTGTTCATGCCGACTCCGCTGGCAATGGCCCATCTCAACCATGTACCGTGGCGTGTGCCAAAGGCCCTTGCGGCTGCGGGCGTGGCGAATGGCTTGACGACGCGGCACGCCCAATCGAATGAGCACCTCTCGCTTCCGTTTCGGACGACGCCACTGTTTCCAGTTGCAGGCGCAAATCCGGTGGCGAAGCCACTGGTCAAGCCGTTAAATCAGTTTCAATTGTGCGGCCAGACCAGAGTAACCCGTCCATCCTTGCACATAACTTCGCAACAAACCCATCCGGTGATCCATCGAGATGCCTCGACTTCGCCTCCGGCTGTGGCCGTTTCTGGCTGATCAGATCCGGGATGTCGCTCGACATTCATCGAAATGCCCCAACCTTGAGGAATTGTTGTCCGGGTGTGTCGCCGCTGACGAATTGGGTAGTCGAAGTGAGAAAAACAGAAGCGACTATCCGCGAAAAAAGAAAAAGCGATCAACAGGAGACCCCAGAACAATCACGCCCGGCGGCGACGTGCAACAGACAATTAAGGCCGCGCTAATCTTAAATCGTTACCAGCGCTGGGCGGCACCAATCGGCCCCCGGCACCATTCGGCCCTTACTGCCCGGTTCAATCTGCATTTTACAGCAGTTTGCGGATTTTTACATAAAACCGCGGATGACAGGCCCTGCGATCGGCGGGGAGCGTTGTCGGCGATTTCAGGTGGTTTATACTGAAGCCCTTGGATCGAAGCCATCCAAACCCGGAATGACCGGGATTCCAACGTCTGATTTTTCGGAACAAACAATGAAATCGTCGATGATCGCGGAACAGGGACGGACGACGGCATCGGTCATTATTCTTGCCGCCATGGTCTTGTTTTCTGGCTGCAAGGATGGGCGGACCGGGTCGACAGGCACCGACAACAGAAACATCCTGGAAGAGGAATCGGATGAATCGAAGACTGAAGTCGCTGACCAGCGGATCAAGTCCGAGGTTGCCACCATTCGGAGCGCGGTTGCGTCCAGCCAGAGCGCAGGAATGGATGTTGTGACGAAGCTGGTCAATTTCAACGATACATACCCCGGTACACCTGAGATCATTGAGGCTTTGGCCAGTGTTCATATGGCCCGAAAGGACTGGTCGGCGATCAGCGAACTTTACCGGTCGGTCGACCGAAATCTGGTCAATGAGGGTCTGTACATTCGCTCGCTGCTGATGTCCCATGCCTATGCCGAAGCGGTCGCGTTTCTGGAGCAGAAGCCGAACAGAAATCAGCAGGACAGTTTCCTGTTGGGTTACGCGCTGTATCACAACGGAGACAGCGAAAAAGCGATTTCCGAGTTGGACGAGGTGATCAAACAGCCGGGTGGCCAATCGGCGGATGCGTTGTTGATCCGGGGCATGGCTGCGATTCAGGTCAACGACTGGGAAACGGCGGACGCGATGTTGAGTAAGTCACTGGAACTGCAAGCTGACAATGCGGTGGCGATGACCGCACTCGCGCGGGTCAAACGAAAACTGGGCGACGAACCATTCGCAGAACTGCTGGAAAACCAGGCGATTGAAGCGCGAAACAAGGCCACGATGATCGAATCGAGGATGATCCAGGTGTCGGCACTGTCGCAGGAGCTGAACGAAGCCTGGGCCGGCCGAAAACTGGACGAATGTCGCCGAATCATCGCGAAATTGATGCCCAATGCTGACGAAAAAACCAGGGCAGTGCTGGACAATTACCTATTGTCGATCGATCGACTTGAGGGAAAATAGGCAATTCGAAAGCGAGGGTCTGATGCCGGACACTGGCGAATCCACGTTCGTGTCGCCACATGGGCTGTACAAAAAAACTGGAAACTTATGAAGACTTCGCAGAGACACCTTCTGATTGGCCTATTGCTGTTTGGCCTGTTGGGTTTGGCCATTGCCGGCGCATGGTATTTGCGCTCAGCCGGGTCGGTGGTAGCTGAAGTACCCAATACCGGCGCGGCTGGCACCGTGTTGCCCAAAAAAACCAGCACAAATTCAAAGCCGTTGTTCGACCAGGGCGCCAGTGATCTGAAACAGAATGTGGAGACGCGGCTGCGATTCCGCGAGGCAACCGCAGAAAGCGGAATCGAATTTCGGCACCAGCCCCATCGCTCGGCCGAACGGTACCTGCCCGAAATTATGGGTGCCGGTGTGCTCGTGGGTGATTTCAACATGGACGGCGCCAGCGATTTGATTCTGGTCAATGGCGGATCGGTGACGGACGTTCCCAACCGCCCCGCCGACAGCGCCAACCGGTTGTACATTAACGACGGCAATGGAAAATTCAGCGACCAAACCGAAGCATGGAAACTGTCGGGCAAGGCTTTCGGAATGGGTGGGGCCGTGGGCGATTACGACAACGACGGTTGGCCGGACGTTTTCTTGACCAGCTATGGCGGCGGCGATCAGCTCTGGCGGAACCGCGGCGATCATTTTGAGGATGTCACGGCGGAGAGCGGCATTGAGCCCGATGAATTCTGGAGCACGAGCGCCGGCTTCTTCGACATGGATCGCGATGGGGACCTCGATTTGTATATTGTGCGTTACGTGGACTACACGCCGGAAATCGCCATCAAGGCGTATTTCAACAAAGTTCATGTTTACGCCACGCCGCTGCTGTACCAGGGAATTTCCGATCGATTGTTGCGCAACAATGGCGATGGCACGTTCAGCGACGTGTCGGCAACGAATTTGTTTGTTAATGGACGGCCCCTCTCGGAACTGGGCCATAGCGGGGAGGCTGCCGATGAATGGCCTTCTCCGGATGCGGCGACGGCTGACACGCAATCCGCGACCACCGCCGTGCGGGACATCAATGCCTGCAAGGGGCTGGCATTGGCGATTTCCGATATCGACAACGATGGCGATCCCGATCTGTATATTGCCAACGACTCGACCCGGAATTTTCTGTTGATCAACCGGGGCGACGGAATTTTCGATGAACAGGGAATTGCGTCCGGCGTAGCCTACGGGGAAACGGGGAGAGAGGAGGCAGGAATGGGGATTGACTTCAGCGACGTCAATGACGACGGTTATCTTGATATCGCCTGTGGGAATTTTCAAAGTGAGCCGACCAATATCTACTGCCAAACTGGTGGACTGTTTTTTGTCGACAGGACCGATCAAATCGGGGTCGGAGGATCGTCCCGGTTTCGGCTGAAGTTCGGCATCGAATTCTTCGATGCCGACAACGATGGCGACGAGGAACTGCTGGTCGCCACGGGACATATTTTTGACCAGGTCGATCAATTCATGCATGACGTGACCTTCGCGCAAAAGAACAACTTGTACGAGCGGGTTGGACCTGGTGAATTCGTGGACGTCGGCGATGTCGCGGGCGATGCGTTGCAGGACGCACAGGTCAGTCGCGGCCTGGCTTCGTCGGATTTTGACGGCGATGGCCGCCTGGATTTTGTTGTCGCCAACAATGGCGGCACGCCGCAAATTGCCCGGAATGAAACGCCGGACGCCGGGAGCTTTGTCTCGCTGTGGCTGGAAGGCAAAAACACCAATCGATCGGCCATCGGCTCGGTGGTTCGTGCGACGGTTGGCGGTCGGACGATGCGCCGCGATGTTGTCAGTGCGATCAGTTATTTGTCCGCCGGCGATTTGCGAGTGCATCTTGGATTGGGCGACGCGAATGCGGTCGACGATCTGGAAATTCGTTGGGCCAGCGGCGAAATCCAAAAAATTGAGACACTGGCCGCCGGAAAGTTTTATCGAATTGTGGAAGGCGAACAGGCTGAGCCCTATATTCCGGGCCATTTTCATTTCAAGGCACATTGACATGAACGAATTCCCTGAATTGCGGCAAATGAAGCGGCGTCGGACGGTGGCCCATTCGTTTGCCACGTGGCGGCTGGTTGCCGGTATTCTGTTTGCGTTGGCGACGGTTCTGTTGCTTGGCAACAGTCTGTATTTGTTTGCGACCGCTGGGTCGGATGCACTGCTCGCGTGGATGCTGCGGGTTCATGTTTGGCTGGGATACATTTTTGCGGCGCTGGCCGTCGCGTTCTCCGTTCCGCACTATCTTGTCCGTCGGCGGCATGGCAACGCACGTGCGCGCTGGATCGGATATTCGTTTGCCATTCTGTTGCTGGGCAGTTGCGGCCTCGGAATCTACCTGAGCCTGACCGGTCTGGGGCCTCAGTACCGGATGTTGCTGCGGCTGCATGAGTTTCTGTTTGTGTTGGCGATTGTTGGCTATCTGAGCCATCGCCTGGTCGCCATTTCAACGCCGGTATGGCGTTACGAATGGATGGCATTGGCGGCGTGTTTTGTTGTTTTTTTTGGATTGATGTCAGTGCGGCAGCCCGCCGGGGCGGATCGCATCGCCGACCGAACGGCTTCGGGTGAAAAGATCGTTGTGTCTGACGTCCATCTGCGGAAGGACGCGACCCAGTTTTTTGCCTCTCGGGCGAGCACCATCGACGGACATTTCCTAAGTGAGAATGATCTGAACAATCCCGCCTATTGCGCTCAGTGTCACGTCGAAATTGCGCAACAATGGGATGGATCGGCACATCATTTTTCGTCGATGAACGATCCTTTTTATGCGCAGATTTTTCAGACGTTGCAACGCAAGGAACCTGCCGAAAAAACACGCTTCTGCGGCGGATGCCACGACCCGGCGATCATTTTTCCGGGAAACATGACCGGCGACGTTTCGCCGAAGAGCAAGAACAGTGATTTCGGAATCACCTGCCTGGCCTGCCATGCGATTGTCGAAGTGCCCGACCGAATCGGCAACGGCGGCTACGTCATCGCGGAACCGGAACATTATCCTTATTTCGACAGTCCCGATCCCGCCGAGCGCGAATTGAATCTGCAGTTGATTCGAGCCAAGCCGGAAAAACACAAACAATC
>JBGSVU010000776.1:0-4713 GCA_041752775.1 Pirellulaceae bacterium
ATCTGTCTCCCGCGCCACGCTCTACCTAAAAATCGACGAATAAAAAATTGCCCGGTAGATTTTCTTATTCGGTCGCGACCGGTCAGCCGGAAAAGGCTGGATTTGAACTCCGCAGGCATGCTTTGAAAGCCTTGCCTGGGACAATCAGTGGAGTCGGCCGGGGTAGCCGGGAAAACGATTTCCGGGTGCCGGCAGACTCGTGGACAAAAACAGCTTTACCCACGGATATTGGTCAGCCGCATGCGCAAACCTCCCCAGACAAAAGACGCAATGCCTCCAGTCGCACCTGTCCCCTCCGCCGGGCTTTGGCAAAGTCCGATCGCATGGCCCGCGTCAGGAAGTCGGACCGATGAGCTTCACCTGACCGAAATTCCTGACGAGGCGCTTTACGTTCGCGGCCAACTCATGTTAACGCTCAACAAGGCAACCGGACCAGGCATGTCCAGCCAGACCTGCCGGCGGCTGGCGTGCCTGATTCGCCTGGACAAAGGGAAAGCCAAAGAGATCCACTTTACCGGTCTTGACGATCGATGCTGGACCCTGCAACAGGTTCGGGAAGGGCGCAAATTCCGGTGGCATTTGTTTGCCGGGGCATCATGGCCAGGCAGCGAAAAAATTGAGTTCGAATTTCCCAATGCTTTGTCGCTTGAGCGGGTTGATGTGGTAAGCCTGATACCATTGCGGGGATCGCGGCAGTTTGTCTCGTTCGCCATTCGCGCGGATGGCTCGACGGAAAGCTACAACGTTCGTGATCCAGATCCCGGCGATTGATGCCAGTATGCTGAAAATCCTGTTGCGGACGGCGGTTCGCTTACAGCAGCCCCGGCCAGAACGCCATCGCTGTCTGGCCCAGATTACTGTGGTCTGGATTGTTCGTCCGGAATCCGATCAATGCAGGTTTACTCTCGGTTTACCCTGTTTTTCCCTGGCCTATCCTGGTGTCGATCCGTGCAGGTGACAGAACAGGGGACTCCCTAGTGCTCAAGCGGCGCGGCGACTGGTGAATACGACGTCCGGCCGGCGAAAGGGTATGGTCGGTGCGGGCAACACCGAGAGAATCGGCCGCGTCTGTTCCGCCACCGAATCCAATTCCCCGACGGTACTGGCAATCGAATCAGCGAGGGAGCCGGTTGCCGGGTCGGCGGGTGATTCCGGGAGGTTCTCCGGAGCCTGTTCCTGTACCATCCGTTCACCGTCCGCGATGGCATTTCGCTGCAGTGGTGGAACGGCCTCTGTGGCGGCCGCGACTTTGTTCCGGGCCCGAACTGTTTGCGACGGGCCTGTCACCCGCCGGCTTTTTTTCCGGTTGCGCCGCCGTCGCTCCTGGTTTTCATACAGCGGCAGCTCCAGCTCGATGCCGGCGGCCCGCAGGGCCTTTTCGATTTTCACCAGCAGATCGTTCTGCACCTGCGTAAAGACGTTGCGCGAAGGCAGAAAGACCCGCAGTTCAAAATCGAGCGATGCCCCACCGATTCGCGCCATCACCACAGACGGTTCGGGATAGTCCAGAATCAGAGGATTGGCCCGCGCCTGGGCCAGCAGGATTTCCTGGACTTCGCTGGATTCACTGCCGTGCATCACGCTGACCGGAAACACCGCGCGCGATACCGTGTCTGACAGCGTCCAGTTCATCACGTCGTCGGGGATGAATTTTTTGTTCGGTACGATCCATTCGCGCCGGTCGGAATCCTGAATCGTGGTCGCCCGCAAAGCCATCTTCGTCACGGTACCACTGACATTGTTTACGGACACAAAATCGCCCACCCGAATCGGCCGTTCCATCAGAATGATCAACCCCGAAACCAGATTCGCAAAGACTTCCTGCAGTCCAAAACCCAGCCCGACTGTCAGTCCGGCCACCAGCCACTGCACGCGATTCCATTCAAAACCCAGCAACACCGCGGCCTGAATCAGCCCGGTCAGGCCGACCAGATAACGCCCCACAAAGGTCACCGCATACCGTCCACCTTTGTCCAGGGGCAATGCGCTCGGCATCAGCAGCTGGATCAGCCCCGGCAGATTCCGGCTGGCTACCAGCGTCAGCACCAGTACGCATCCCGCCATCATCAGGTGACGCAGCGAGACAAACTGCACGCCGCCTGCTGCCATCGTCACGTCACCGCCCGACACCGCTCCGCTGGCTGCCGTACTGGTGGCAGCCGCATAATGCCACAACTGAACCCGGTCCAGCGCTGCACCCAGCGGAACCACATCCGCCCAGACGCTGTTGACCAGCAACAGCAGCGCCGCGATGGTGACGACCTGAATCAGTCGCAAGACCTGTCCAAAATTCTCAGCCAGCTCCACCTGCTGCTGCCGCCCGACAGCACTGCCGACGGCAAACCGTTTTCCCAGCCGTTGCCGCTGCAAATCCACCAGGCGTGTTGCCAGACCCGCCACCAGCAACACTCCGGCACCGGCCAGCAGAGTCCATACCAGCCGCGTTCCGAGCTGTTCCGCCGCGTGCCGGTATCCGATCGCCGCGAGAAAAACCAGGGTCATCGGTGTCCCCACTGCGAGGATCCGGAAAATCTTGCCTCCCGCAAACAACAGCGTTCGCGATCCGCGCGGCCGGCCCGATTCCAGCTGGACGACCAGCGATCCGGTTTCCCACATCGACTGGCCCAGCACAAAAAACGCTGCCATCAGCGCCAGCCTGCCCATCGAGTTGCTGTACAAACCGCCTTCCCAGTGCCGGAAAAAAACCGTCGCGCCCAGCAGCGGACAAACAAACGCAACCAGGAACCAGGCATTGCGTCCCAGCGCGCTGCACAGTTTTTCGGGCCACCGAAAACAGTCTTCGGCCAATCCGCGCCGCTCAAAAGCCCGGGCCAGAAACAGCGCCACACAAATCGCCGGCACAACCGTCGCCATGGATCGGTAGAGCGACCACCCCAGCACCTGGTCCGATCCCAGCTGTTTCAGCTGGAACATCAGAAACAGCAACACCAGCGGAATCGGCATCGAACTGCATACCGTCCACGCGATGCGCGTCAGCACCTGCCGAAACGTGTTGATTGGTCGATCGGTGGTCATGGCTGCCATTCAGTCGGATTTTTCGGACGAAGTGCCGGACTGCGGGACTTCAGCGTTCTTGCCGGACGCGTCATTCATCAGAAGCTCCAGTTGCCGGGCCGCCAGTCCCACGCCCACGACCATTCCCACGACAACCGCCAGCCGCCACGGATGGAGTTTCAGCAAATCCACAAAACTTTTTCCCAGTTCCATCCACGGGCGCGGCGTCATCAGAACCCGCGATCCCTGTGCTACCAGGCCAAAATCAGCCAGCGAAACCGGGTCGGCACTCGGCACCCACAGCAGCTGGCGGTTCAGAAAAATCTCGTTTTCCTCAATCTGGTCCAGCAAAAAGTTGTGCTCGGCCGCGAGGTTGCCCAGTGCCAGCGAGTAGGCGTGCAGGCTGTCGTGGACGATCATCACCAGGCTTTTGGGGGCCGGCGTTTCAGAAGCGCGAACGGCCGGTTCGGTTGCCGTCGCTTCCTCCGTTTCCATTTGTTCGACGCGCAGCAATTCGAGATTCAGCTGGCGCATTTCCTGCTGGACCCAGGCGATTCGCGCCCGGCTGGCCGACGCCGACGGGAGTGTTCGCCGGCGTTCTTCCAGCAACAACCGGTTCCCCTCGTTCAAACCCAGCATTTCAATCCGTTCGTTCAGCGATTCCAGGCCTTCCGCCAGTGCAGCGGCCAGGCGTTTCGTCCGAACCGTCTCCGATTCGATTCCGGATCGCCGCTGGTCGATCGCCGCAGGGTCGACCAACCCCGCTCCATCCGCCTGCCATGCAGTCGCGGTCGCTGGCGACAGCGCCAAAGTACAGAAAATGACCGTCACAACTGTCGCGCTGGACCAGACCCTTGCCCACCGCGCCACCCCGGACGCAAAAGACGTCGTGCGGTCCTGGTGCCAGCACTTTCCCGCAGGTTGAATCACATTCTGTTTCGCGAAAATCATGGAGTGACCGCACAAAAAAATGTCGTGTTCCCGAGTTCCAATGGGTCCCACCTCCATTGGGGTCCGACCCCCGCGGGAACCGGGAAACTCGCCCAGCGGCCGAACACTCAGGATTGCCAAACCATCCGCAGCGGGCACCATAGAAAGCGCCGAACCTGCTGGCAATATCATCCCTGACCGGTGAACTTGCGAATGCACGCCAGCGTTTCGTCGCTGACATGATGCTCGATCCCTTCGGCATCGACTTCGGCCACGGCTGCCCGAACGCCGAGCGAAATCAGGAAACGCACCACCGCCTGGTGCCGCTCGCGGCAGGCCACCGCCAGTTTTTCGCCACTTGCTGTCAGTGTAACCGGACCGTAAGGCGTGCTGCTGATCAGGCCTTCCTGCACCAGTCGCCGCACGATCTTGCTGCTGGTGACGGCCGAAACGGCAAAGTGCCTGGCCAAATCGACATTGCGGCAAGTCGGTTGCCGCTGCAGGATTTCGAACACTGCTTCGACATAATCCTCGGCCGTTTCCGCCAGGTGATCGCGTCGCGTGCGGGCATGTCGGTTGATTTCGGACAAACAAACACCTCCCGCAGTTCCGGCAACTGAACGGACAGCGCCCAGTTTGCGTTTTCGAATGTTAAAAAAGCAGGATTGCAGGCAAACCAGCCTTTGTAAAGCTCGCCACGGCCTCCCCGGAAACAATCATCGATGGCCGGACGTGGACCCAGCCAACGTTCCCGTATCAGGCCAAGTG
>JBGSVU010000777.1:0-4818 GCA_041752775.1 Pirellulaceae bacterium
TTCGAAGCGGAACGGCAGGCGCTGGCCCTGATGGACCATCCGGGCATTGCACGGGTGTTCGATGGCGGTTCGACAGAAACGGGGCAGCCCTTTTTTGCGATGGAACTGGTCGACGGCGTTCCGTTGACGGAGTATTGCGACCGCGAGCGAATGACGGTTTCCGCCCGGCTGGAGCTGTTCGTTCAGATTTGCCAGGCGGTGCAGCACGCTCACCGGAAAGGGATCATTCACCGCGATCTGAAACCGGGCAATGTTCTGGTGACCGAAGTCGACGGTCGCGCGGTTCCCAAAGTGATCGACTTTGGACTGGCCCGGGCCACGGGTGGTCAACTGGACGACCAGTCGCTGATGGATGCCGGTGCGATTGTCGGGACACCGGCCTACATGAGTCCGGAGCAGGTTTCGGCCGGGAAAGTCGATGTCGATACACGCGCTGACGTGTACGCGCTCGGGGTGATTCTGTACGAGTTGCTGGTGGGTGCTCCACCGCTGGACGTGTTGCAATTCCAGCGTGCGGCGCTGTTCGAAATGTTCCGGATGGTTCGCGAGGTCGATCCTCCGCGACCGAGCACCAAACTGAGCAGCGCCGAAAATCTCAGTGTGCTGGCGTCCAGCCGCGCGCTGGAACCGGCGGAACTGGTCCGCTGGTTGCGGGGCGACATCGACTGGATTGTGATGAAAGCCCTGGAAAAAGACCGGGAGCGGCGGTACGGCAGTCCTGATGATTTCGCGGCGGACATCCGGCGATTCCTGACCCACCAGCCCGTCATCGCCCGCCCCCCCAGCCGGCGTTACCGGCTGCAGAAATTTCTCCGCCGGCATCGCGGTCCGGTGATCGCCGCGAGTCTGTTGTTGACGGCTCTGCTGGCGGGGATGGCCGGCACGACGTGGGGGCTGGTCGAGGCCCGCCGCCAGCAACGACTGGCAGAATCGGCCGCAACGCGGGAAAAGGAACGCGCCGAAGGCGAACTTCAGGCCAAAATGATGGCCCAGCAGTCAGCCCGGGCCGAACGCGAGGCCAAAGAACAAACCCAAAAACGCCTCGAACAAATCACTTCCACCAGCGGCATCATCACGGGGATCTTTGACGATTTCGACGTCCGCAAGGTTCGTGAGCAAGGTCAACCGATCGAAGCCCTCCTGGCAGGACGACTGGTTTTGGCTGGCGAACAACTCGATCAGGACCGAATAGGTGATCCCGTCGTGGTGGCGGCGTTGCAGCACAAACTGGCCAATTCGCTGCTGAGTCTCGGTTTTCCCGAAAAGGCGATTCCGCTGTTCGAAAAATCACTCCAGTTCCGCGAAAGCGTGCTCGGGCCGGAACATCGCGAAAGTCTGGCGTCCCTGACCAATCTGGCCGAAGCCTGGGATATCGTCGGCGATTCCGCCCAGGCGTTGCCGCTGAAGGAAAGGTCTTTTGAGGCGATGAACCGGAACAGCGGTCCTGACCATCCTGACACATTGATGGCGCTCAGCAATCTTGCCGTCGGTTATTTGCGTGCAGGCGACCTGCAGCAGTCCCTGCCGCTGCTGCAGGAAGTGCTCGAATCGAGGAAAAAAATTCTTGGTGAAAACCACTTCGATACCATGACCAGCATGATCAACCTCGCCGAGGCTTGGTCCGATGCCGGCGAGTTCCGAAAAGCGGCCCAGCTGCAGAAACAGACCCTGCTAATTATGGAAGAAACGCTCGGTCCCGATCACCCGGACACGCTGCTGGCGAAAGTCAATCGCGCGGCCGGTTTGCGTGATCTGGGAAATGTCCGCCAGGCGACTGACATGATGGACGATGCCTGGCAAATGTCGCTTGCCAGACTGGGAAATGACCATCCGACCACTTTGCTTGCGATGAATAATTTTGCCACCATGCTCTGGAGCCAGGGCGACCGCGACCGCGCGCTGCCGCTGCTGGATGAATGTTTCCGAATCAGTCGTTCCCGACTGGGCGCGACCAACCCGACCACCCTTTCCCGAATGCGGAGTCTGGCAACGGTGCGGGCCCAGTCAGGTGAAGCCAGCGAGGCGGTCGCCCTCGGCGAGGAGTGCCTGCGACTGACGCGGGAAACAGCGGGTGACCAACATCCCGCAGTCATCGATTCCCTGCAGGCCCTGGCGGACGCCCAGGAATCGGCTGGAAAAATCGACCTCGCCAGGACATTGCGGGAAGAAGCACTGCAACGATCCCGGGAACAGCATGGCCCCGGACACCCAACGACTTTGCTGGCCATGAATCGGATGGTCGGAATTCAGATCACGACTGGCGACTTGCAGGCTGCACTGCTGCTGTCGAGGGAGCTGGTGAAACTGAACGGGGAAAAATATGGCGACAACCATGGAGAAACCCTGGCGGCGATGGGCAATCTGGCAGTGATCCTGCGCCAGTTGGGGCAATATGAAGAGGCCTTTCCCCTGATGGAAAAGACGGTTGCGGTTATCGCCCGGAAGCTGGGGAAACACCATCCCAATGCGCTCGCAGCGCAATACAATTTCGCTGTTGTATTGCTGTTGGGCGGCGAAACCAGCCGGGCGATGGAAGCACTCGCCGAGTTTCGGACCGGGTACCTCAGCCAGTTGGGCAACGACCGGTCCCACTACGCACAACTGTTGACAGTGTTTGCCCGGCGACTGTTTACGGCTGGACAGTGGGAACTGGCGGAGCCGCTGTTGCGTGAAGCAGGAAAAATCCGCGACTCCACCGAACCGGACTTGTGGAGCACATTTGCCACGCAGGCGCTGTTGGGGCAGTCGCTGGCCGCGCAGGAAAAGTACGATGCTGCGAAACCGTTGCTGGAAACGGGCTACGACGGGATGAAACGTCGTGAAAAAGAAATTCCCGGCGAAGATCTGATTCTGTTGACCGAAACGGCGGCCCGGATGATCGAACTTTGCCGCGCAACCGGTGACCAAAGCGGGTTGCAGCGGTGGACGGACGAATTGGCCTCGCTGAAAAAACCGGCAACGGACAATTCCGTGAAACAGCCGGAAGGTCTGTAGGGAACACGTGTTCGCTGCAACCGCACTTTCCTGCCTCCTGCCGGGGGTGTTTTTCGCTAGATGAAGCGGTCGATCTGGCGGGGGTCGAGCGGAATGTCACTGACTTCGATGTCGGCGATCAGGTCCTGGTACAGCCGGGACTGGCGTGTCATCAGCTGGGCGCCGATTGCGGCCCAGGCCTGTTGCAGTTTGGGAGTCGATTCAAAACCTTTCATCTTCAGTTCGGCTTCCAGGTCCAGCGCCGCTGCGACCTGCAGGTATTCGGTCGATGGTTTGTCGAGTGAAAGTGCGAACACGAGAGAAGCCAGCGAATGGCAAAGCTGGTCGAACACGCCCCCTTCGTCACCCAGCAGAAAACTCTGATCCATAAAACTTTTCTGGTAGCGGGCGATGATCAGCAAAATCCTTCTGCCGAGGACACGATTGCGGCGCAGCGCCCGGCGAATGTACTTTTTCTTTTCGGGGAACAGATTGTCGATCCCCCGCAGCGATCCGGCCCACGGGTTCAGTGATCCGGCGACGGAACGGGTGATGAACCAGCCAAAACGGGCTTTGGCCAGCAACCCGAACCCACCGTTCAGTTCGGCTATCCCGATTGGTTCGAGATAGTCACCCCGGATGCTGCGCGTCATGGCATTGGGCGCACCGACATCGGCGAGAACCGGATTGGGGCCTTCGTAAACCGTGGCGATGGTGAATTCGTGCATGTTCTCGCCGACGTAATTTTCGATCAGGGCATCGGGATCGACGGCGGCGGAAGAAGCCTGCTGTCCGGCCGAGCTTTTGCGGGTCAGTTTGCGCTGTTCGTCGGTATGAACCGAACGGCCTCCCTGAATCTGGTAGACATTAATGGCCGTTTGCAGCAGGGCCTTGGTCGCATAAACCTTGGCGATCATCCCCTGGGTCTCGTCGCGGACACCATTGGCGGCCAGACGGAAACAGAGGTCGCCGAGGACGCGTCCGGCGAGGCCATGCACGGCGGCCCGGCCGATCCAGGTTTGAATACGCGGCGCGCATCCGATCGGTTTGCCAAAAGTCGAGCGAAACGAAGTCCACCCGCCCGCGTCGGGTTCACCGGGGCCCGCTGTTTCCGCCGAATCGTTGGTGGTGTTGCGGTTTTTCTGGCCGTCGTTTTGCAGCGGGTCCTTGATAATTTGAGCCAGCAGTTTGAAGGTTTTTGCGGCGCTGTTGACGCCAATCCCACCCCGCCCCTTGGCGAGTGAGCTGAACGCCTGGGCCAGTCCCTTGCCGGGAGGTCCCAGCAGGGTATGGGCCGGAACCGCTTCATCGATCAAACGGAAGCGGGCGTTCCACAGGTAGTCGAACGCGGTCAAATCGTTACGAATCATGCGGAAGTGTGCGGTGTCGGCCGGTGGGACTTCGTACAGGATCATGCCTGAATCCCGGCCTGGCTTGAGTCCTTCGTTTTCCAGTTTCAGGACCAGCACGCACAACCCGCCGTAGATCACGTTGGTGATGGGCCACTTCACGCCATTGAGAATGTACTGGTCGCCGTCCCGTCGTGCGGTCATCGACAGCCGGCTGGGATCGGCACCGACCCCGGGTTCGGTCAGGGCGAATGAGCCGAGCAGTTCTCCGCGCGCCATCCGCGGCAGGTAATATTCCTTTTGCTGGTCCGTGCCAAAATCGAGAATCGGGGTGACCGGGCCGAGAAAATTGTGGACCTCGAACATGACCGCGAGGTCGGGATGGACAAACGTCAGGGCGCGCAACAACGGTCCGAGGTCGCCCAGTTTGGCGCCGCTTCCCCCGAACTGTTTGGGGATCGCCAGTCCGAAGAACCCCCTTTCGGCCAGACCTCCG